>JBPCJV010000202.1:0-5161 GCA_051004925.1 Acidimicrobiales bacterium
TGGTCGTCGAGCCCGTGGACCGTGGGACGACTGGGGTCGCGGCATAGATTGCCTGATGAAAGCTCGTGTCCTTGGGATCGGCGGCGGAGAACACGGCGACAGTCGCGGCCTCTGAGAACGAGGTCGAGACGTAGTCACCCACCATCGCTCCCTGCCCCGTCGACGCCACCCAGGAGAGCGGCATAGGGTTCGATGTCAGCACTATCGGGTCGCTCCAGCGACTGCCTCCATCGAGGGAGAACACGAACCCGGCCTCCAGGCGGCAGGTGGAAGTGGTGCAGTTGCCATCGGAATAGAAGTAGTACGTGAGGGCCAAGCGAGCTTCGCCGTCGGCGGTCGATCGGTCGACACCCCCGCAGTCGCTTCTGACCCTCCTGTCGCGGTAGAGCTATCCGGTGTTCTGCAGGCCGGCGGCAATGCCGTTGACGGTGAGCAGCAGGGCCCGCTGCAACATGGGTTCGGGGTCGGGGGCCGATCGTAGGCGGGACAAGAGCTCAACCTGGAGGTGGCACAGGGGGTCGAGGGAATGGCGCCGGGCTTCGATCGAGGCCCGTAGCGCAGGGTCGGCTGCCAGGAGCTCGCTCTCCCCGGTGAGGCGAAGCACCTCCTCCACCGTGCGTTGGTACTCGTGGCCGATCATGGTGAACAGCCCGTGTAGCGACGGGTCGACCAGGCGGTCGACGTACCGGGCGGCGATGGCGAGGTCAGTCTTGGCCAGGCTCATCTCCACTTTGGACAGGAACGTGCGGAAGAAGTGCCACTCGCGGGTCATGTCGGCGAGGGCGGGGGCGTGGCCGGCCGCCCGGGCCGCGGTCAGCCCCGAGCCCAGGCCGAACCAGCCGGGCACGATCTGGCGGGACTGTGTCCAGCCGAACACCCACGGGATGGCCCGCAGGTCCTCGATACCGGCGCTCGGGCCGGGGCGGCGGGCTGGGCGGGAGCCGATGTTGAGGCCGTCGAGCTCCTCGACCGGCGTCGACGTTGTGAAGTACCCGACCAGGCCGGGCGCCTCCACCAGGACCCTGTAGGCGGCGAAGGCCGCGTCCGAGATCAGATCCATTACGCTGTCCCACCGGTCGAGCCGGTCGAGGGGCAGACGTGACGTGCGGTGCAGCACCGACGCCTCGAGCACGGCGGCGAGGGCCAGCTCCAAGTTGTGGCGGGCCCGGGCCGGCTGGCCGTACTTGGCAGGGATGACTTCACCCTGCTCGGTGACCTTGATCGCGCCTTCCAGCGTGCCGAAGGGTTGGGCGAGGATGGCCTCGTGGGTGGGGCCGCCGCCCCGGCTCACGGTGCCACCGCGGCCGTGGGAGAGGCGCAGGAGGACGCCGTGGCGCTGGGCCATGTCGCGCAGGCTGCGCTGGGCGCGGTGCAGCTCCCACTGCGACGTGGTGATACCGGCCTCCTTGTTGGAGTCTGAGTAGCCGAGCATCACCTCCTGCAGGTCGCCCCGGAGGGAGACGATGCGGCGGTACGCAGGCTCCGACAAGAGGTCGTCGAGCACCGCTCCCGCCGACCGCACCGCCGACACCGTCTCCAGCAGAGGCACGAAGCCGATGCGGGCCACGCCCTGAGCGACGTCGACCAGGCCGGCCTCGCGGGCAACCACGGCGGCGGCGAGAATGTCGTCGGCCCCCTCGGTGTGGGAGACGATCCAGCTCTCGACCACGCCGTCGCCGAAGCGGTCGAGGGCGGTGCGGACGGTGGTGAAGATCTCGGCGGTGGCCGACTCGTCGTCGCCCAGCCGCGCTGCGGGGGGCAGGAGCGGGCGGCGGCCGGCCAGTTCACCGGCAAGTAGGCCGAAACGTTCGGCGGGCGACAGTTCGGCATAGGGCCGGTCGCCGGGCGTGTGGCCGAAGCGGTCGACGAGGGACGCGACGACGGCGTGGGTGCGGTCGGCGTGCTCCCGGACGTCCATGGTGGCGAGGTGGAAGCCGAAGGCCGCTGTGGTCCGCATGGCACGCCGCAGGCTGCCCCGGGCCAGCAGCTCGCCCCGGTTGGCGACCAGCGACTCCTCCATCTGGGCCAGGTCGCCGACGAGGTCCTCCACACCCGGGTACGCCCGCCCGGCCACGACTGGGTGTCCCGCGGCGACTGCGTCTCGGGTGTTGAGGAGGCGTTGGCGCACGTAGGCGCACTTGAGCCGATAGGGCTCGGTGGCAAGGGCGGCGCCGAGTTGGTGATGGACCTCCGGGAGATAGGCCCGGTCGCGCGCCAGCGCCGTCTCCAGGTCGGCCGACATGGCGACGACTCGGGTGGAGCTTCCTAGGGCATGGGCCAGCCGGTCGACCGCGACCACCAGGGAGTCCAACGCCCGCTGGAACTGCGCCGCCATCGTCTGCAGCGTGACCTCGGGCGTGATGCGGGGGTTCCCGTCGCGGTCCCCGCCCACCCACGTACCGAAGCGCAGCGGCCGCGCCGTCACCGCCATCTCGATGCCCAGGCGGCCGAGCTCGTACTCGAGGTCCTCGAGCAGGTCGGGCACGACGGTCGCAGCCAGCTGGTCGAGGTGCCACAGGACCGAGGCCGCCTCCTCGGCCGGCTTGGGCCGCTCCTCGCGCAGGGCGTTGGTCTGCCACACCACGTCGACCAGCTCGGCCAGGCGGCGGTCCACCCGGTCTCGCATCCGGCCCGTGACCCCGGCCCGCTGGCGCAGCAGGGCAGCGACGTCGCGCAGGGTGGCCAGTAACGGCGGGCGGACCGATTGGGTGGGGTGGGCGGTGAACACGGGTCGCAGCTCGAGGTGCGCGACCACGGTGGCCAGCACTGTGGGGTCGACGTCGGCGGCCACGATACGGTCGACGGTGTCGGCAAGGAACGAGCCGGGACCGCTTGCCGACTCGCTCATCGCCGTCTCGGCCTCGGCCTGCTCGCGGGCGTTGGCCAGGTGGAGCCACGTGGTAAACGATCGAACCAGGGCGATGGCGCTGGGCACGTCGAGCTCGGCCAGGTAGGCGGTCAGCTCGTCGTGGTGCACGTCGAACGCCTCCCGGAGCGTCCGTACCTCTGCGACCATGCGCACGAGATCCGGGCCCTCCTGGCGTCGAAGTGCGTCCTCCAACAGATGGACGAGCGGGTCGGCGCCCGGGTCGTCGCAGTTGGCGCCAAGGCGGTGCCACGGCTTCCAGGCCGCGGCCAGTGACGTCATCTGAGGGACGCCGCGACGGATTCAGCCACCGGTGCGAACCTCGTCAGCCCAGACCTCCATCACCTTGAAGTCGGCCGCCCCCCAAGTGGTGACCATGGCTGCGTCGAGGGCGTCGCGGCCATGGGCGATCACCACCCGACCGATGCGGGGCTCGTTGTTGCGGGGGTCGAATGTCCACCACCGGCCGTCGAGCCACACCTCCAGCCAGGAGCTGAAGTCCATGGGCAGGTCGGGCGGGGTGACGGCGATGTCGGGCAGGTACCCGGCCACGTAGCGGGCGGGGACGTTCAGGGCCCGGCAGAACGTGACCATGAGCTGGGTCAGGTCACGGCAGACACCGGTGCGCGATTCCCAGACGTCGTAAGCGGTGGTCAGGGGCGTGCTGGCGCCCACCTCGTACTTGATGTTGTCGTGAACCCAATCGGATACTGCCTGCACCCGTGACCACCCCGGCTCGATCGACTCGAACAGGTTCCACGCCTGACCATGAAGCACATCCGGCCAGCAGAAGCGGCTCGGCAGCAGGTACACGAAGGCCTCGTCGGGCAGATGCTGGATCGGTTCCTGAGCCGCGCCCTTGTCCGCCTCGTCGAAGGTGGGAGGCACCTCGACGGTGCCGTCGTAGCGCAGTGTCGACGTCCCCGCTGGCAGGACGAGACGATCGCACAGGTTGCCGTAGGCATCGAGGTAGACGCGGGCCGGCGCCGGCGGCTCCCACCGTTCGGTGAGCATGCGGTGTGAGCCATCGGGTCGCGGCCGAACCTGCCACAGCGACGGAGCGCTCTCGGCCACCTCGTACTCGAATCGACATCCGATCCGGACCAGCACGTGGCAAGTGTGCCCGAGCGGCATGAACCCACTGTCGCCGCCGCATGTCGGCTCTGTGAACGCTGACAACATGCGATAGGAGCTAAAGGCCGGGAGATGGCTGTGGTCGCCATGTCAGGTCGAGTCAGGTCGGCTGACCACGAGCTGGCCGTCCTCCACCCGAGCCTGGTAGCTCGCAACGACTTCGGTGCCCCCCACGCGGCATCCGGTGACCAGGTCGAAGGTCCAGGCGTGCAGGGGGCAGACGACCGTCGTGCCTCCCGTGAGCCCCTCACTGAGCGGTCCCCCGCGGTGGGGGCACACCGGGTCGATCGCGTACACAACTCCGTCCCGCAGGCGGAAGACGGCCACCCGCCAGCCGTCCACCTCGAAGAGGCGGCCCTCGCCTACGGGGACCTGCGTCACCAGACCGAGTCGCTGCTCCTGCCCGGGTTGGGTCCGCGGCGCCGCCGTGGTCAACCCGACACCTCGATCGTGGACGAGAACTGGTGGGACGTCTTCGGATGGGCCGCCTCCTGCCAGGGATCCACGTAGGCATCGACTGACTTCTGCAAGTCGGCGTCGAGACGGAGGGCGATCCCTTCCGTGTCGTCGACCACCACGGCGCGGAGGTGTTCGATGCCGACTCGTGGAACGAAGTCGTAGGTGCGCTCCAGCCACCTGGCATTTTCCCGGTAGTACTGCATGAACCGGCCGGCGAGGCGCAGCACCTCGTCGTGGCTGTCGACGGTAGCCAGCACGTCGCCCTTGCGGACGTTGGCTCCGGCGGCACCACCGACGTAGATCTCCCACCGGCCACCCTCGATGGCGACTACGCCGACGTCTTTGACCAGCGCCTCCGAGCAGTTACGGGGGCAGCCGGCCACGGCCAGCTTCATCTTCGCCGGGCTCTCCAAGCCCTTGAAGCGCTCCTCCATCTCCACCCCCAGAGTGGTGGAGTCCCCGAGGCCGAACCGGCAGAATTCGATGCCGACGCAGGTTTTCACCGTGCGGAACGTCTTCCCGTAGGCGAAGCCCGACGGCATGCCCAGGTCGGTCCACACCCGGGGGAGGTCGTCCTTCTTGATGCCGAGCAGGTCGATGCGGTGGCCACCGGTGATCTTGATCATCGGGACCTGATCGCGGTCGGCGACGTCGGCGATGCGTCGGAGATGCTCGGCCGAGGTGACACCGCCGGAGATGCGG
>JBPCJV010000203.1:0-6174 GCA_051004925.1 Acidimicrobiales bacterium
GTCCTCGACGTTCTACGGGGACACCCTGACGATACCCGGGAGACCCAATGAGTGAGCACCGAAGCGAAGCGGAGGAGCGCAGCTCCAGGCAGGCACAGCGCCCCCGCTCAGGGGGGCGGCCGCCAGAGGCGGCGACCCAATGAGCATCACCGCCCCGCAGCCGGCCGTCGACGTCCGCCGGGCCGACGACCGCTTCGCCACCGACATCAGCTGGCTCGACTCCAAGCACAGCTTCTCGTTCGGCCCCCACTACCGCGCCGACAACACCCACTTCGGGCTGCTGCTGGTCAACAACGACGACCGCGTCCTGCCGGGCACCGGGTTCGAGACCCACCCGCACCGCGACATGGAGATCGTCACCTGGGTGCTCCAGGGCTCCCTCGTGCACCAGGACTCCGAGGGGCACTCAGGCGTCCTCTACCCCGGTTTGGCCCAGCGGATGAGCGCCGGCACCGGCATCCGTCACTCCGAGAGGAACGACTCCTGGCGCGTCGGTGGCGGCCCCGCCCACGACGAGCCCGTCCACTTCGTCCAGATGTGGGTGCCGCCCGACGAGCCCGGCATCCAGCCCGGCTACGAACAGCTCGAGATCGACGACGTGCTCCTGCGCGGCAGCCTGGTCCCCGTCGCGTCGGGGATGGAGCGCCACGACGGCGTGTCGGCCATCCGCATCAAGAACCGCTACGCCGCCCTGCACGCGGCGCGCCTCGACCCGGGCGACCGCGTGGAGCTCCCCGACGCCCCCTTCACTCACGTGTTCGTGGCTCGGGGCGGCGTCGACCTCGAGGGTGTCGGCCGCCTGGACGAGGGCGACGCCGCCCGGATCACAGCGCAACTGGGCCCGAGCGGCCCTCGAAGCGGTGGGCATGGCGGTCGCGCGGTGACGGCCGACGAGCCCGCGGAGATCCTCGTGTGGGAGATGCACGCGACCATCGGCTGACCGGCCGTCCCCGCGTGCGCGATGAGTTTCGGGCACCGGCGACGTCGTAGCGCGTGAACGACCCAGGAGAACGACCATGCCCGCAGCCCCAGCCATTCGATGAGCACCGCGGTAGAATTGGGGTCCGTGGCCATTCGCCCCGACACCGTCGCCGGCAGTGATCTCCGACCGGAGAACCTGGAGCAGTACCGCCGGGAGCTCACCGGCTACTGCTACCGGATGCTCGGCTCGGCCTTCGAGGCCGACGACGCCGTGCAGGAGACGATGGTGCGGGCCTGGAAGGCGGGCGACGGCTTCGAAGGCCGCTCGTCGGTTCGCTCCTGGCTGTACCGGATCGCCACGAACGTCTGCCTCGACATGCTGCGCAGCGGGCAGCGCCGGGCCCGGCCCATGGAGATGGGCCCCTCGGGCATGGCCGACGCCTTCCCCGGCACCACGCTCCCCGAACACGCCTGGGTGACGCCCATTCCCGATTCCCGGGTGCTGGTTCCCGAGGGAGACCCCGCCGAGCTGGCCGAGGCCAAGGAGAGCATCCGGCTGGCGTTCGTGACCGCCCTCCAGCACCTGACTCCCCGCCAGCGGGCCGTGCTCATCCTGCGCGAGGTGCTTCGCTGGCAGGCGACGGAGGTGGCCGAGCTGCTCGACACCAGCGTGGCCTCGGTCAACAGCGCCCTCCAACGGGCGCGGGCCACCCTGGCGACCTGCGATTGCGAACCCTCTCCCGAAGTGGTCACTCCCGAGCAGCAGGAGCTCCTCGCCCGCTACGTCGACGCCTTCGAGCGCTACGACATCGAGGCGCTCGTCACCCTGCTCCACGAGGACGCGATGATGTCGATGCCGCCCTACGACTTCTGGCTGCAGGGGCCGGTGGAGATGGGTCGCTGGTTCGTCGGCGAGGGCCGCGGGTGCCGGGGCTCCCGCCTGGTGGCCACGGCGGCCAACGGCTGCGCGGCGTTCGGCTCGTATCGCCCCGACCCCCAGGGCGGCCACTCGCCGTGGGCCCTCCAGGTGATCGAGCTCTCAGGCAACCGGATCGTCGGGCACCACAACCTCCTCTACACCCGCCTGTTCGCCGCCTTCGGCCTTCCGGCCCACCTCGACGCCTAGCTCGGCTTCCCGCGTAGCTCTCTCGGGTTCCCGCTTCAGAGGGCCCTCGGGCTCTGCTCCCGCTCAGAGGGCCGCTCGGGCTCGGCGACCGCCTCGCTCAGGCCGGCCAGGTCGAGCAGCTCCGACAACTCGACACCCGGGTCGCGGAGGCGGACAGAGCACCCCATCCGCCGTACCGCCAGCACCAGCCGGGCCAGGTCGTCGACCACGGCCAGCCCGGGACGGCCGTCGCCGGCCAGCGTCCAGCTCGCCACCTCGACGTCGCCGCGGACGAGCACCACCATCGCGTCGAACGCTCGTCGCTGCACCCTCATACGACGAGCGCTGACGGCGGGACTCATCGGCGCCCTCAGGGGAGGGTCGTCGTCGCCAACTCGCTCGATGGAGGGGACGACCCCGAGGACGAGACCGCCTGCACGATGTAGAAGTAGGTCGTGCCGGGCGTCAACCACCTGTCGACGATCCGTCTCTTGATCGGATTGCCGATCACGGTGTAGGGCCCCCCGGCGACAACGCCGCGTGACACCCGGTAGCTCGTGGCCCGGTCGGCGCGGTTCCACGTGAGCTCCACCCGGCTCCTCGTCACCACCGTGACGGCCAGGCCGGTGGGCGCCGCCGGTGGCGGGGGCGCGGTGGCGATCACGGGGTTGGAAGGGGCCGACTGCGTGCCGGGCCCGACGGCGTTGGTCGCATGCACGCGGAATACATACGTGGTGCCGACCGTCAGGTTCGGCACCAGTATCGGACTGGTCCTTCCCGTGGCGGTGATGCCTCCGGGGTCGGAGGTGACCGTGTAGCACGTGATGGGGCTGCAGCCGTCCGCGCCGGCTGGAGAGAACGACACCGCCGCCTGGGCGAGGCGGATGGTGGCCGAGCCGATGCCGGGAGCGCCGGGTACCGTCGGGTCGGCCGTCGGCACCGAACACGCGGGTTGGAGTAGCCCCTCCGTGGTCATGATCGGGTCGGAGGGCCACTGGAACCGGCCGCTGCAGGCCAGGCCGGCGCGCCCGTAGGTGACGGCCCACGGGTCCAGGCCATCGCGAGCGAAGGCCTGGGACGAGGTACCGCTCTTCCAGCGACCGGTGCCGTCGGGAATGGGGATCTGGGCGCCCGGTCCTCCGGTGACGACGACATCGGCGATCGTGCTCACGAGGAACGCGCCCCGCCGGGCAGGAGCGATCTCCTTGTCGACCGCCTCCACCACTCCCTGGTAGCAGGCCCTCGCCCGCACACCGGTGACGTGCACGTCGTGGTTGGTCTGGAAGTGCGGGGCGAAGGCCACGGCACGGTTGCAGTTCTCCCCGACGATGTCGGTGGCGATCACGGAGCGCAGCTCGGAGCCGAACTTGACCTGGTTGGAGTTGTCCGTCTCCAGGCGGAGGGCGGTGCCGCCCCGGCTGTAGACGTGGTCGATGGTGAGGTTGTGACCCGAGTTGACCTGGTTGGGCCCGTATCCCCGGGGGCTGCCGACGTTGTACCAGTTGGTGATCGTGCCGTTGTGAGGGTCGTAAAACGCCGAACGGTCGACAGGCGAGTCGCTGCGGGCGCGCAGTCCCAGGGCCGCCTTGCGGGAGCCGGGCCACCAGTCGGCATTGGTCGTCGGCGTGGTCGCCGGCCGCGAGTCGTTCTGGACGGAGAACACGTTGGCCACCAGGAACCCGTCGACGTTCATGGCCATGAGGCCCGAGACAAGGTTGTTGGCATTGGTGACCTGAGGATCGAGATTGAACATGAAGTCGTGTTCTACGGACCAGCCCTCGGGCACGGGGTCGGCCAACGACTTCGCCCCCCCGGTGGCGGTACCGACACCCACGAGGGACACGTTGCGCAGTGGCGCCCCCGGCGGTCCGTCCCAGAACACGAGGGCGGGCCCGGGTGACGAGTACTCGGGCGGCGAGACGGCGCTGCGGCCGCCGGCCTGCTGGAGGACGGCACCGGCGTCGACCTCCATCCGCAGGTTGGCGGGGAAGGTCAGGTTGAGCAGCCGGTAGATGCCGGGGGGCACGTAGACCACGCCTTGGGCCGCGCCCGTGGGGCCGGGGTACCGAACGGATCCGTTGCCGGCGGCGGCCATGGCCGCTGCGAATGCCGCGGTGTCGTCTTCGGTCCCCAGACCGTCGGCCCCGTGGTCACGCACGCTCACCGCGCCCGGCGTCGGTTCCGCTCCCGGAGTGGCCGAGGAGGCGGTGAACCCTCCGGCGGCGGCCACGGGCGCAGCCACCAGGTCGGCGCCCGCGAGGACCGGGCCCGCCAGGACGAGCACGGCCAGGATGGCGCGGGCGACGGGAGATCGGGGAGTATTCATGGCCGCCTCGGCGGACCCTAGCTGTCGGATTCCTGATGCAACGTTCAGGGTCCCTCGGCCATTCCGGCCAGACCGGCGTCGAGCAGCCGGCGCAGGGCCACGGCGCCGTCGGCCAGGGCCACCACCCGCACCGCGGGCCCGGGCCCCGAGGCACCGGTTCAGCCCAACAGCGCGCCCCAGGTCTGGGGGCCGACCACACCGTCGACGGCGATGGCCGCTTGGCGCTGGAAGGCGCGCACCGCCGCCTCCGTGCCGGGGCCGAAGATCCCGTCGATGCCCCGGGGGTCGTGGCCGTGGGCCAGCAGCAGCCCCTGGAGGTTGCGGACGGCCTGCCCGGTGGCGCCCCGCCGCAGGGTCGGTTGTCCCGCGGCCAACAGCGCGCCCCAGGTCTGGGGGCCGACCACGCCGTCGACGGCGATGGCCGGTTTGCGCTGGGAGGCGCGCACCGCCGCCT
This sequence comes from Acidimicrobiales bacterium, assembly GCA_051004925.1. Taxonomy (GTDB): domain Bacteria; phylum Actinomycetota; class Acidimicrobiia; order Acidimicrobiales; family AC-14; genus DATAQC01. Next base: position 4,807 of record JBPCJV010000203.1, read on the forward strand.
CCGTGTTGGGGCCGAAGATCCCGTCGATGCCCCGGGGGTCGTGGCCGTGGGCCAGCAGCAGCCCATGGAGGTTGCGGACGGCCTGCCCGGTGGCGCCCCGTCGCAGGGTCGGCAGGGACTGGCCCCGGTAGGCGGCCATGACGGTACGGATGCGTTCCTGGCACACGGCGCAGAACGGGTTGCCCAGGTCGCGCATCCGGCAGGCGAACTCGGGACGGAAGGCGCCGCAGTGGTAGTAGTGCGCCCCCTCGAAGAGGCCGACCGTGCCGGCGGGAACCGGAGATGCCTGGAAGTCGCACTGGGTGCAGTCGGGGTTCCGGGTGGTGGGGAGGGGAGTCGAAGGCGCCACCAGGTGCCGCCATTTCAGCGTGGAACGGTTCGTGTTGGTGGTGACGTTGGCCTCGACGGGCTCTCCGGGGGGATGGTGGTCGTGGTCGGACTCGAGGCCACATCCCACGAAGGCCTGGTACTCGTCGGCCAGGCCGAAGGCGGTGTGACCCATCTCGTGGAGACCGATCTCCTCGGCGTTGGCGGCCAACGAGAAGGTGGCGACCTGGCCGCCCGCGCCGCCGTAGACGGTCGAGTTCACGATCACCAGGAGCGTCGTCCACTCCGGCACCTGGGCGTTGGCCGTGGCGATGACCGTGCCGTTGTCGACCAGGAGGAGGCGCTGGATCCCGCTGTTGCAGAAGGAGGCGTCGAAGTACGTGCGGGCCGTCGCCCCTGAGCCACCGCAGGCCGCCGGGTCATCGGCCCCGCTGTCGGTGGACGACACGTCGACCCGGTACACGTTGATCGCCGAACGCAACGCGCCGAACGGAGCGGTGGCGAACAGCACGCCGACGAAGCGGTCCACGTCGGATGCGTACTGCGGGAGCTGCCCGGCCTGGTAGCCGTCGCCGAACACGACGAGGTTGAACCGAAGTGACGCGGGACCGTTGTCGACGACCTTGGTCGTGCCCATCACGGCACCGTCGGAGGTTGTCATGAGCTCTCCTCCTATCGCAGGGAGAAGCGGGCGAGCTCGACGGGGCCTTGGGCGCCGCCTGCCATCAGGGTCGGCACACCGGGCGTCGACGCGCCCATGAGGGCGACGTGATCGGCCTCCTCGGGCGCAGGGAGCAGTACGGAGAACGTGCCCGACGGCACCTCCACGGGTACTCGGGCTATGCCCTGGTCCGGGTCCGGCGAAAAGACCTCGGCGTCCTGGCGCAACGGGTCGAGCATCGTTCGGCGGTGGAGGACCTGCTCCTGGTCGCCGCGCAGCTCCACCCAGAAGCCGCGCGCCCCTTCCGGGTCGGCCAGGTCGTCCGAAGGCGGGACCACCACCTCCAGCGCACGCCGATCGACCAGTGTGATCTCGTCGCC
>JBPCJV010000204.1:0-4746 GCA_051004925.1 Acidimicrobiales bacterium
GGGATGCGCTCGCCCGAACGAATCGCAGTGGCACGTCTCCTGGCGACCCTCCGGCTCCAACCCGTGAACGAGGTCGTCGCCCGCCGGGCCGGCGAGCTCATGCGGGAGTACCGACGTTCACACGCGATGATCGGCATCGGCGACTATCTCGTCGCGGCAACCGCGAAGGTCCAGGGTCTCGAGCTCGCTACCTTGAACGTCAGGCATTTCCCGATGTTCGAGGAGCTGCGTCCGCCTTTCCGTCTCGGCTGACCAGCGCCGCCAAGGCTCGCGCCGCCACTGAGGGGCGGACCTTCACCAGCCTGGTGGAAGAGGGGCTCATGGCAGCGATTCCACGACCTGGCAGACGACGATCGCGGCATCAGTGGCAACCTCGCACCCGACGCCTACCTTGCCGCGCTCGTCCTGACCCACGGCTGCCGCCTGGCAACCGCCGACCGCGGCTTTCGTCGGTTCCCCGGCCTCGACTGGTTCGACCCGGCCGCCTGACGGGTCAGGCGCTGGGAACGACCGGCCCGCCGGTAACCTGGCTCTGATGCTGGAACGCCTGGAACGACTGGCTCGCGAGTACGACGAGGTCATGGCCGACCTCATGCGTCCCGAGGTGCTGGCCGACCAGAAGGCCCTCATCGAGCGTTCGAAGCGGGCCAAGGCGCTCGAGCCCGTCGTGACCGCCTACCGCCGCTACAGCACCACCTTGGGCGACCTCGAGGCGGCCAGGGAGATGTTGAGCGAGTCGGCGGGGGCCGACCGTGAGTTCATCCGGGCCCAGATCGACGAGTCCGAAGCCGCCCTCGTCGACCTCGAGAGCGATCTCAAGGTCCTCCTGCTCCCCACCGACCCCAACGACGACAAGAACGTCATCATCGAGATCCGCGGGGCCGAGGGGGGAGAGGAGGCCAACCTCTTCGCCAAGGACCTGTACGAGATGTACAGCCACTACGCCGCCCGCCGGGGCTGGAAGGTCGAGGTGCTGGCCGTCGACTCGTCTGACATGGGCGGGGTCAACGAGGTCACCTTCCTGCTCAAGGGCGATGGCGTGTGGACCCGCATGAAGCACGAGGGGGGCCCGCACCGCGTCCAGCGGGTCCCGGTCACCGAGGCCCAGGGACGCATCCACACCTCGTCCGCGACGGTCAGTGTGCTGCCCGAGGCCGAGGAGGTCGACGTGTCGGTGGACGACGCCGACCTCAAAGTCGACGTCTACCGCTCCACCGGCCCGGGCGGCCAGTCGGTCAACACCACCGACTCGGCGGTACGGGTCACCCACCTGCCCACGGGAATCGTCGTGGCCATGCAGGACGAGAAGAGCCAGATCCAGAACCGGGCCAAGGCCATGCTCGTGCTGCGGGCCCGCCTGCTGAAGCTCGAGCAGGACAAGCGGGCGGCGGAGCTGTCGGAGACCCGCCGGGGCCAGATCGGCGGGGGAGGGCGCTCGGAGAAGATCCGCACCTACAACTTCAAGGACAGCAGGGTCACCGACCACCGCATCGGCCTCACCCTCCACAAGCTCGACAAGATCCTCCTGGGCGATCTCGACGACCTCCACGACGCCCTTGTGGCCGACGAGCGGTCCACGCAGCTCGCGGGCTGATCACGCCCGGCTGTACCAGGCTCGGCCGCCGCCCTCAGGTGTATGGTAAATGGTATGGCAACCAAGAAGGTGACGATCACCCTGGACGAGGAGCAGTTAAGCCATATTCGCGACCTGGTGGCCGCGGGGAAGGCGCCGAGCGTCTCCGGATTCGTCCAGTACGCCGTGCGCGTGTCCCTTGATGACGTCGCCGGATGGGGAGCCATGCTGGCGCAGGCTCTGTCCCAGACCGGCGGCGACCTCACCGCGGATGAGCGGACGTGGGCCGACAGGATCCTCGGCACCGGCGAACGAGCCACGCGGTCGGTGGCGTGACGCCGGGCGCCACCCTCGACGCCGGCGCGCTCATCGCCGTGGACCGCGACGATCGGCGGGTGATCGTGCTGCTGGCCCGGGCGTCGGAAGCCGGCGCCCGGGTCACCGTGCCCGCGACCGCTCTGGCGCAGGCCATGCGGCAGCCCGACCGACAGGCCCGCCTCGCTCGGCTGCTCCGCCAGCCGACCACGGATGTGGTTCCCCTCGGACGCGTCGACTCGACCAGCGTGGGTCGGCTCCTTGCCGCCAGCGCCACCAGCGACATCGTCGATGCCCACGTCGTCATCTGCGCGAGGCGAAGCGCCCAGCAGGTGGTGACCTCCGACGCCGCCGACCTGCGGCGCCTCGATGCGAGTCTCCAGCTCGTCAGCGTCTGAGTCGCGGAGGCATGGCAGGACCGGCGAGCGCATCGAGGACGATCACTGGACGCTTGGACCACGGTCACGGTCGATCACCCGTCCGGCCGCGACCACGCCGGCCGGACCGGCGGCAGCCGAACGTGGGACGAGGCTCCTAGGTGCCGTCACAGCCCGCGGCGATGCCGAGCGCCTTGGGGGCGGCGTTCATCGTCTCGTCGCCCGCCCGGCCCAGTCGCCGCACGAGGCGGGTCCGGGCCAGCAGCAACGTGTTGTCGAAGTTGGCGACCGACTCGGAGACGAGTCCTGCCTCCTGGCCGACGTGCACCTCGGTGGCCAGGCCCCTGATCGTCGAGGTGATCGGAGCGCAGATCACCGAGTGGAGCAGCCGACCCATCGGATCGCGTGAGAGGACCAGGACCGGCCGCCGCTTGTCTCCGGGAACCTCGGCGAACCACACCTCACCCCGCCGGGCGGCGGGAGCGTTCACGGTGAGTGCCCGTACAGAGCGTCGTAGTCCACCTCGTCGTCGTCGAGGTCGAGGCTGACGGGCAGGTCGGCCACGGCACGTTCGGCTTGGCTCTGGGAATGGCGCTGGTAGGCCGCGACATCGCTACGGAGGCGCTCGGTGCGGATCAACCGATCGAGGGCGGCGTCGATGACGTCGGACATGGACTTCCCGCCGATCAGCGCCCGTGCCTCCTCGACCTTGCCGCGATCGAGGGTCACCGTTGCCTTCTCGCGTGCCATACAACTGATACTACTCTTGGGTGGTATACGACGGCGGAACCACCGGTGGGAGCTGGTCGGTAAGGCGATCAGTCCGCTGTCACTGCGGTCGGCGAGACGACGGTGACCGACGCGGCCTCGGCCGCGTGGGCCACTCGTCCGTCGTAGGTCACCAGCCCCTCCAGGTCCTCACCCAGCTCGAGGGCTGTGGCCAGGTGCAGGGCGTCGAGGGAGCGGAGCGTCGGCGGTGGAAGCGTCCCGGCCGTGTGGAACGTCGACGCCGCGGGCAGGACGAGCGACACGGCCTCGAGTGCGGTCTCCACCGCTTCGTCGTCTATCTCCAGCCGTGTGGCGGCTCGGAGCGCTTCGGTACGGAGGAGCTGCGACGACCACGTCGGGCCGTGGTCCGCCAGCCACGCCCGTAGGGCGCTCGACTCGGGCTCGGAGACGACCAGCTTCAGGAACGCCGAGGTGTCGAGGTACCAGACCACAGCTCAGCGTTCGGTACGCAGCTCGTCGAGGATCTCGGCGGTAGGCCTTGCCGCCACCTTCGGCGGGGTGAGGGTGGCGGGCGAACGTCGCGCCGGTTGCACACGGCCGGCACTCACCAGGGCGGCCGAGCCGGCGGCAGTAGAAGGTGGCACGAGAATGGCCACGAGCCGGCCGCGGTCGGTCACTCCGAGGCGCTCGCCGCGCTCCACCCGCCGCAGCGCCGCCGACGCCCGTTGCTGTAGCTCTCGAACGCCGATCGTCTCCATATACTGCAAATGTAGCACTAGTCCGGAGTCGAGACCTCAGGGCCGTAGCTCGGCGAAGCCCGCCGCCTGAAAATCGACGTCGAACGCCAAGGCGTGGCGGAGGCGCATTCGTCGCATGACGGCGAAGCTGGTGGCGTCGACGAAGGAGTACTCCCGCTCGTCGTGGCGTGCCAACCACCGCCACGCCTCGTCCTCGATACCTTCCTCAACGTGCAGTAGCTCGACCCGCGGCGAGCCGAAGACGTCAAGGGCGGCGACGGCCACCGCATGACCCGCTCGTCGGCGGAGGAACGTCCATGTCTCCCCGGCGATGTGGTTGGTCACGATGGCCGGCCGTGTCTGGCGGGCCCACAGACTGACTGCATCGGCGTGATGGGAGTCGCGCACCGCGGCGAGGGCGACCCAGAAACTCGTATCGGCCAGGGTCACCGGTAGACGGTCGCGTTGACGGAGGCGCTCTCGCCGTCGCCGCCGTCGTAGCTGCCGATCAGCCTGGCCGACGGATCGTCGACACCGGGCCGCCGGGCCTCGACGTGTTGGCTGAGGTACTCCCGGATGAGCGCCGCTTTCGGTACGCCTCGCCGGCGCGCCTGGATGGCCAGGGCGTCGTCCATGTCCTCGTCCAGATGAAGCTGTATACGTCTCACTTATAGGAGTATACATCTCGTCGGCCACCCTCGACGATCTCCACGTGCCCTCGTCGTCGACGAACGGCCCACCTCGCCGGCGGCCCGACGGTGCACTAAGGAACCCGCCGCTCTAGACTTGTAACATCTACCGCGCTGGACGGCCGTCGCAGGTGTGGAACGTCCCCCACGATCGTCACGCCGACTTCGTAGGGCGACGTGACCTGCTCGACGCCCTGGCACCCACCGGGTCGCCGGCCACCGGTGCCGCCCGGGCCATCACCGGGCCCGGCGGAGTGGGCAAGACGCAGCTGGCCGTGGAGTACGCCTACGCCCACCGCGACGAGTTCGACGTGGTCTGGTGGGTG
>JBPCJV010000205.1:0-5280 GCA_051004925.1 Acidimicrobiales bacterium
CGGACGCTGCCGGTCGACACCACGGCGTCGAACCCGTCGAGGCTGTTGTCGGCAAAGCCGTGGACTTGGATGATCAGCGGCGGACGGGTCGCAGCGGCGTCGACCACGCCACCCTGCACCGCCTCGAAGATCGACATGGGTTCGTGCGCGACGTCTGCCTTCCCGTCATCCGCGCTGCGGAGGGCACCGGCCACGAGCAACGCCGACGCGCCGGCGTCTTTGAAGACGGTACTGCCCAGGTGCTCCGTGTTGATATCCGACACCGGGTGCGGGACCTCCACGACCAACCACGGGCGAGCGCTCAGGGTGAGGACGTAAAGGCCCCGGGCGCCATGGGTGCGGACGTCGATGAGCAGGGCCGAGCGACGTCCCGTCGCCTGCTCGGTGACCCGCCGGACCACATAGCCGGACGAGGCCAACGAGCCGTCACCGGCGAGGTCGTTGCCGGTGACCAGTGCCGCGACACCACGCCGAACATCCTCCAGGTCGGACTTCGAGGGAAGCTGATACCCCGGCGACGCTGTCGCCCGTAGCGGCGCGGCGAAGCGTTCGACCAGCTTTGCGATGTCGACCGCTTCACCGTCGTGGACATCGACCAACGCACGCCCAGGCACCAGCGTTCCGGCCGTCGGCTTCGGGAAAACCGAGGATGCCAGCCCGCCGCCACTGCCTCCGTCGGTGCAGCCGGGCAGAACACCGACGAAGAACAGGGCAGTCAGGACGAAGGCGGCGAACCGTCTGCCACGTTCATCACTGGGCCACAGCACTGACGGCCCGGATCGCATCCGATAACGCTAATCCGGCCCACTTCCACTGCTCCGGTCGGCGAATGGCGCCACAGGGCGTCGCGGTCGACCTCGGTAGAGCGCGGACCACGACCTCGGTCACGACCTTCTCGAGGCCACCAGGTAGGGGCGTGCGTCGACAGGGCGCCGGGAAATCGAAAAACCACTGGCGATCGGGGCCGCCCTAGGTGGATCCTGTAGGTATCCCGTCGTCACGTAGTTCATGAAATTCAGCGCTGGCGAGGCTGAACGCCGGGAACCTGGAGGCCGGACGTGAGCTCTCTCCCCAAATCCGAGGCCCTGCGCAACCTGTACTGGCGCAGCGAGATCGTGAGTGTCATGTACTGGTTGCGGGGCGAGGGCCTGGGTGACCTGGTCGACGTGCCAATGATCCGCCGGTACCTCGAGATCGACGCCGACGAGTGCCGGGCGCAGTTCGCCGGGCTCGTCGAGGAGGGTGCCGTCGTCGCCGACGGGCCCTGGTTCGCCATCTCGCCCGCCGGCCTGGCCGAGGGCGAGGTCGAGTACGCCACGCTCTTCTCCGACATGGCCCGGCCCAGCCGTGGCCCGTGCAGCGACGAGTGCTGGTGCCAGATCTCCACCGACGAGGAGGCCGCGTGCAGCGCCAGCCTTCCGCTCCCCGTCCGCAAGGAGGCCACCCGCCGATGACCGCCGGAGGCCAGGAAACGGTCACCGGGGCACTCCCCCGCCACTACCTGAATCCGTGTCTTCTCCTGCTGCTCGCCGAGGGGCCCTCCCACGGGGACGAGCTCCTCGAGCAGGCCCGGCGCCTGGGGATCCAGGGCGCCGAGCCGGGCGGGCTCTACCGCTACCTGCGGTCGATGGAGAAGGAGGCGCTCGTCCGCTCCTGGTGGGAGCCGTCCCAGGCGGGGCCGGCCCGCCGCACCTATGTCCTCACCGACGCCGGGCAACGGGCGCTGCGGACATCCGTCGACTCCCTGCGCGACGTACGCCAACTGCTGGTCGACCTCCTCGACCGGTACGACTCGCGGGCAGACAGTGCCGAGGCCCGACCCTGGCCGTAACCAGAAGCCGGTCACGGGTGAGAGAATCGAATGTTCGACCCGATCCGCAGTGCCTGGGCCGAGAGGCCGGCGGCGGAGAAAGACGAGGTGCGTGATGTGCCTGGGAATCCCCGGCCAGCTGGTCGAGATCATCAGTGAAGAAGAGCACCGCGGCATCGCCGACATCGACGGTGTCCGGCGAGAGATCAACATCGCCCTCGTCCTGAACGAGCCCGGTGGCCTCAACATCGGTGACTGGCTCCTGATCCACGTGGGCTTCGCCATGAGCGTCATCGACGAGGAGGAGGCGGAGCGCACGCTGTCGTTCATCAAGCTGATGGGCGACGTGTGGGACGACGAGAAGGCGCAGTTCAGCCAAGAGGCGCCGTTGTGACCTCGAGCCCAGGGGTCACCGCCGACCACCTGACGGACCGCTTGCTAACGGAGAGGTAAGAGATGAAGTTTGTCGATGAGTACCGCGACCCTGCCGCGGCGCGGATGGCCGTGGCCCAGATCCAGGCGCTGGCCGATCCCCTGGCCGCCAGGACGGGCTCCGTCCTGAAGTTCATGGAGGTGTGCGGCGGCCACACCCACACCATCTACAAGCACGGCATCGAGAACGTGCTCCCCGAGTCGGTGGAGCTCGTGCACGGGCCGGGCTGCCCGGTGTGCGTGATCCCGATGGGCCGGGTTGACGACGCCATCGCCGTGGCCGAGACGCCGGGGATCATCTTCACCTCCTTCGGCGACATGATGCGGGTGCCCGGAGGCAACGGGAACCTGCTCGAGGCCAAGGCCCGGGGTGCCGACGTGCGCATGGTGTACTCGCCCCTCGACGCCCTGCGCATCGCCGAGGCAAACCCCGACAAGCAGGTCGTGTTCTTCGCCGTGGGCTTCGAGACCACCGCCCCCTCCACTGCGGTCACCGTCCTCAAGGCCCGGGACCGGGGGGTCACGAACTTCTCGGTCTTCTGCAACCACGTCACGATCGTGCCGCCGCTCAAGGCCATCCTCGAGTCCCCCGACCTGCGCCTCGACGGCTTCCTCGGCCCAGGCCACGTGTCCACGGTGATCGGCAACCGCCCCTACCGATTCGTCCCCGGCGTGTACGGCAAGCCCCTCGTCACCGCCGGCTTCGAGCCCCTCGACATCCTCCAGGCCATCGTGATGCTGCTGCGCCAGATCAACGAGGGCCGCTGCGAGGTGGAGAACCAGTACACCCGGGCCGTCGTCGACCAGGGCAACCCAAAGGCGCTGGCCATCCTCGCCGAGGTCTTCGAGCTGCGGCCGCACTTCGAGTGGCGCGGGCTGGGCTTCATCTCCCAGTCCGCCCTCAAGCTCAACGACCACTTCTCCGACTTCGACGCCGAGCTGCGGTTCAACGTGCCCGGTGTCCGGGTGGCCGACCCCAAGGCCTGCCAGTGCGGCGAGGTCCTCAAGGGCGTCATCAAGCCCTGGGAGTGCAAGGTGTTCGGCACCGCCTGCACGCCCGAGACCCCGATCGGCACCTGCATGGTGTCGTCCGAGGGCGCCTGCGCCGCCTACTACAACTACGGGCGCTTCACCCGGGCGGCCACCATCCCGGTGCGGGCCGCCGAGCCCGAGCCGGTGGCCTAGGACATGTCCGAAGAACCGTCGCCAGAAGACGTAGTCCTCGAGCGCATCGAGGCCTTCCGGCGCCGGCGACCCAAGCTCAAGGACGAGTTCATCAACTCGGCCCACGGCGCCGGGGGCAAGGCCTCGGCCGCCCTCGTCGACGCGGTGTTCGTGGAGGCCTTCCGCAACCCGACGCTGGAGGGCCTCTCCGACGGTGCCGTCCTCGAGGTGGGCGGCGAGCGCATCGCCTTCAGCACCGACTCCTTCGTCGTGAAGCCCCGGCGCTTCCCGGGCGGCTCCATCGGCGACCTGGCCATCAACGGCACGGTCAACGACCTGGCCATGATGGGTGCCAGCCCCCGTTGGATCTCGGCGGCCTTCGTGATCGAGGACGGCTTCTCCATCGAGGAGCTGCGGGAGATCGTGGCCGACATGGCCCTGGCCGCCACCAAGGCGGGCGTGCAGGTCGTGACCGGCGACACCAAGGTGGTCAACAAGGGGGCCGGCGACGGCGTCTACATCACCACCGCAGGCGTGGGCATGGTGCCCGTCGGCGTCACCCTGGACGCCCGGTCGGTACGACCCGGTGACAAGGTGCTGGTGTCGGGCAACATCGGCGACCACGGCGTGGCCGTCCTGATCGCCCGCGGCGACCTCGCCCTGGAGGCCGACCTCCCCAGCGACACGGCCCCGTTGAACGATCTGGTGGCCAAGCTCCTGGCCGCCGCTCCCAACACCCGCTTCCTCCGCGACCCCACCCGGGGTGGTGTGGCCACCGTGTGCAACGAGCTGGCCCGCTCCGCCGAGGTGTCGGTGGTGCTCCAGGAGTCGGCCCTGCCCGTACGGGGCATGGTCAACGGGGCCTGCGAGATCCTCGGCATCGACCCGCTCTACGTGGCCAACGAGGGCAAGCTCGTGGCCGTGGTGCCCGCCGACGAGGCCGACGAGGCCCTGGCCGCCATGAAGGCCCACCCGGTGGGTACCGACGCCGCCGTCATCGGCGAGATCCGCGACGACCCGCCCGGGATCGTCATCCTCAACACGAGTTTCGGGGGAAACCGCATCGTCGACATGCTCGTGGGCGACCCCCTCCCCCGCATCTGCTGAACGGCGTGCGTTCTGGTCAGGTTTCGGGGGGCCCTGACACCGTCAAACCTGATCGGAACGAATTGGGGCGTTCGATGAGCGGCGCGCAACGGCGGCTGCGGGTCACCGGCACCGTCCAAGGTGTGGGCTTCCGCCCTTTCGTCTACCGGCTGGCCACCGAACTGGGGCTCGTGGGGTCGGTGGCCAACGACAGCCTCGGGGTCACCATCGAGGCCGAGGGCGCCGCCGCCGACCTCGACGAGCTGGCCCGCCGGCTGGTCGACGAGGCTCCCCCACTGGCCCGCATCGACTCCGTCGAGGTCGAGGAGCTGCCCGCGACCCGTTCTGGTCGGGTCCAGGGCGGCCAGGACAACCGCCAACCCGACCAGAACGGTTTTCGCATCGTCGACAGTCGCGCTGCGGGTGCCCCGGCCGTGGCCGTGAGCGTCGACGCAGCCATGTGCGCCGACTGCGCCCGCGAGCTCGACGACGCCGACGACCGGCGCTTCGGCTACCCCTTCATCAACTGCACCAATTGCGGGCCCCGTTACACGATCATCCTGTCGGTGCCCTACGACCGGGCGGCCACCACCATGGCCCGGTTCGCCATGTGCGACGACTGCCGCAAGGAGTACGAGGACCCGGCCAACCGCCGCTTCCACGCCGAGCCCAACGCCTGCCCGGTGTGCGGGCCCCACCTGTGCCTGCGGGGCCCGGACGGCACCTTCCGTGCCGAGCGCGCCGCCTCCCTCGAGGGGGCGTTGGCCGCCCTGCACGCCGGGCAGATC
>JBPCJV010000206.1:0-9044 GCA_051004925.1 Acidimicrobiales bacterium
GGTCTGGGCCACCGCCGGCCTCCATCCCCACGACGCCGTCAACGGGGTGGAGACGATCGTCGACCCGCTCCGGGCCCCGGAGGTGGTCGGCGTGGGCGAGTGCGGCCTCGACTACCACTATCACCCTGCAACTTCGGACCAGCGGGCCCGCGACACCCAGCGCCAGGTGTTCGCCGCCCAGGTGGCCATGGCCCACGAGCGGGGGCTGGCCCTGGTTATCCACACGCGCGAGGCGTGGGACGACACCTTCGCCGTCCTGGCCGCCGAGGGCGTGCCCGAGCGCACCGTGTTCCACTGCTTCAGCGGCGGCCCGGCCTAGGCCCGCCGGGCCCTCGACACCGGCGCCCACCTGTCGTTCAGCGGGATCCTCACCTTCAAGAGCGCCGGCGACGTGCGCGGGGCGGCCGCCCTCGCCCCCCTCGACCGGGTGCTCGTGGAAACCGACGCCCCCTACCTGGCGCCCGTCCCCTACCGGGGCGCCCCCAACCACCCGGCCATGGTGGCGCTGGTGGGCGCGGCCCTGGCCGAGGCGCGCGGATGCGACACCGAAGCCGTGGAGGCGGCCACCTGGGCCAACGCCGCGGCCGTGTTCGGCCTGCCGTGAGCCGCACATGAGTGGGATTCCGGGGCGGCGCGAGGCCCGGGAGCTCCTCGACGGCAACGGGCTCAGCCCCAACCGGTCGCTCGGCCAGCACTTCGTAGTCGACCCCAACACCGTCCGCCGCATCGCCCGCCTGGCCGCGGTGGGCCCGGGCGACCGCGTCGTGGAGGTGGGCGCCGGCTTGGGGGCGCTCACCCTGGCCCTGGCCGAGACCGGCGCCTCGGTCACCGCCGTGGAGATCGACCGGGGCCTGGTGCCGGTGCTGCGGGGCATCGTGGAACCGGCCGGGGTGACAGTGGTCGAGGGCGACGCCATGGCGCTCGACTGGGACGCCCTGCTCGACGGCGCTGAATGGGTGCTCGTGGCCAACCTGCCCTACAACGTGGCCACGCCTCTCATCGCCGACCTCCTCCGCGACGTGCCCGCCATTGCCCGCATGCTGGTGATGGTGCAGCGCGAGGCCGGCGAGCGCCTGGTGGCCCGGCCGGGCGACGAGGCCTACGGAGGCGTGTCGGTGCGGGTGGCCTACTGGGCCGAGGTGGCGATCGTCGGCCGGGTGCCGGCGAGCGTGTTCCTGCCCCGCCCCGAGGTCGAGTCGGTGCTGGTGGAGTTGCGACGCCGGGCCCAGCCCGCGGCCCCCGACGTCGACCGCCAGCGGCTCTTCGCCCTCGTCGCCGCCGGGTTCGGGCAGCGCCGCAAGATGCTGCGCCGCTCGTTGGCCGGCCTGGTGGACCCGGAGGCGTTCGCGGCCGCCGACGTCCGGCCCGAGGCGCGCGCCGAGGAGCTCGACCTGGGTACCTGGGCCCGCCTGGCTCGGGCATCGCCGCCCCACCCGTCCGCCGGTTCTTTACGCGATATCTAACACCTGGTGTTGGAATCAGCGTAAAGAACGGCTGGTGGTGCTACTTACCGGCGCGTCGTTGCCAGCGTGTGGCATTCAGCATCTTTTTGTGCTTCTTCTTGCGCATCCGCTTGCGGCGCTTCTTGAGCAGGGAGCCCATGTGTGGGCGACACGCTAGCCGCTCGCCGGCGGGGGTCCGGCAGCCCCAGGGTGTCGCCGGGGCTGCAGGGCCTAAGGTCGAAACACCTTCGGGGGTGGTGTAATCGGTAGCACGGCAGCCTTTGGAGCTGTCCGGTTCAGGTTCGAGTCCTGACCCCCGAGCCCGGACCCGTCTGCGTACGGGAGCGTCAACCGCAGACCGGCAGCGCGAACCCGCTGCTGGTCCTGATGCGGTCCGGCGCCGAGCGGAAAGGCCCGCGGCAGGCATAGGTCCCGCCGTCGTAGACGACGGACCACCGAGTCCGCGTGGGGACGTCCTTGGAGAACGCCCGCTGAGACGTGCCGACGGTCCACATGCCGTCGGTACCGGGCCTGCCGAGCTGGGCCTGATGGCCTCCGGACACTGTGACATCGGTGATCGTGGAGTCCACGAAGCTGCCGTCGGCCTCGGTGTTCGACTCGTCGAAGGACTCGATGACGCCGTTTCCGCACCCCACCGCCTGCACCCTGGTGACGTGCACGTCGTAGTTGTCCTGGGAGTGTGGGGAACCCGCCGACGTTGAGGGCCATGAGGCCGCTCACGGGTTGGGTGGCGTTGGTCGTGGCCGGATCCAGATTGAAGGTGAAGGAGCGGTCGAGCGACCAGCCCGGGAACACCGGATCGGCCTGAGTCTTGAGTCGCCGGACGAGGAGTTCACGCCGATGAGCGTGACGTTGGTGAGGGGGATCGCGGACTTGCTGTCCCACCGATCAGGGCGGGCGCGGGGTTGGTCGACACGTTCCTGCCTCCCGCCTGTTGGAGCACTGGCCGAAACGGCCAGGACGGCGGGCGAACGCGAGAGAGATCGGTGGTGTCGGGTCGACCGCGTACTGTGCAAGTCCGGCTCCGTTTGTGGTGTCCCAGACATATCGACGGGCCAACCCCGGCCCGACCGATCTGTTCCCGCGAATAGGCACGTCCGCCGGTCGATCTCAACGGTGCGACCTGCCGACGAGAGGTTACGCAGTTGCACCGCCTCTCGCCGGACGTCGGCGCGAGGAATCGCCGACGGGGTAGAAGGGAACTGTGAGGCAGCGACCGGTGTCCGCGGTGGTGGTGGCAGCCGGGGCCGGGTCACGCATGAAATCGTCGTTGCCCAAGCCTCTCCACCCCCTGTGCGGTCGTCCCATGCTGCTCCATGTGGTCGACGCCCTCTCGCTGATGTACGTCGAGCGGGTGGTGGTGGTCGTGGGCCACGGGGCCGAGCGGGTGACCAAGACCCTGCAGGAGGACGCCCCCCCAGACCTGGCCATCGACTTCGTCGAGCAGCACGTGGCCCGGGGTACCGGCGACGCCGTGTCGGTGGCCCTCACCGCCTTTCCCGACGATCTCGACGACGGCGACGGCGACATCATCGTGCTGCCCGGCGACGCGCCGCTGGTGAAGCCCGACACCCTTCAGCGCCTCGTCGACGAGCACCGGGCCAACGATGCCGCCGCCACCCTGCTCACGGCGCGTCTGGGCGACCCCGCCGGCTACGGCCGCGTCGTCAGGGGCAAGGACGGCCGGGTGCTCCGCCTCGTCGAGGAGGGCGACGCCACCGAGGCCGAACGCGACATCGACGAGGTCGGTGTGTCGATGTACTGCTTCCGGCGCAGCCTGCTGGCGCCCGCCCTGCGCCGCCTCAGCCCCGAGAACGCCCTCGGCGAGTACTACCTCACCGATGTGATCGGCGTCCTCGCCCAGGCCGGGCACCGGGTGGTGGCGGTGGTGGCCGACGATGCCATGGAGACGGTGGGGGTCAACGACCGCTTCCAGCTGGCCATCGCCGAGACCGAGCTGCGCCGGCGCATCAACCGGGCGTGGATGAAGGCCGGCGTCACCATGGTCGACCCCGACCGCACGGTGGTCGACTCCGCCGTTCGCCTCGCCCCCGACGTCACGCTGTACCCGGGCACCATGCTCCAGGCGCGTTCGGTGGTGGGGGCCGGAGCCGTGGTAGGCCCCGGCGTCCGCCTCGTCGACTGCGCGGTCGGCGACGGGGCGCGGGTCGAGCACACGGTGGGCTACGACGCCGTGGTCGGGCCGGGAGCGGTGGTCGGCCCGTTCGCGTTCCTGGGCCCCGGGAGCCACGTGGCCGAGGGGACGACGACAGGCCCGTTCTACACTGCCGGTGCGGGCGACGACGAGGGCTTGTGAGGCAGACATGGAGCTGATCCCCAAGAGGCGCCTGCAGCTCTTCTCGGGCCGCTCGAACCGACCCCTCGCCGAGGCCATCGCCGAGCACCTGAAGGTGGAGCTGGGCGACGACAACCTCTCCGAGTTCGCCAGTGGCGAGGTGCACTGCCGCTTCGGCGAGTCGATCCGCGGCGCCGACGTGTTCATCATCCAGACCCACTCGCGCCCGGTCAACGAGGCGATCATGGAGATGCTGATCATGATCGACGCGGCCAAGCGGGCGTCGGCCAAGCGCATCACCGCGGTGTGCCCCTACTACGGGTACTCCCGCCAGGACCGCAAGGCGTCGGGGCGCGAGCCCATCACCGCCAAGCTCCTGGCCGACATGCTCATGACCGCGGGGGTCGACCGGGTGGTGAGCCTCGACCTGCACTCGGGCCAGATCCAGGGCTTCTTCAACGTGCCCGTCGACCACCTCACGGCCATGCCCGTGCTCACCGAGTGGGTGCTCGACAACATCGGCCGCGACGTGGTCATCGTGTCCCCCGACGCGGGGCGCACCAAGGTGGCCGAGCGCTTCGCCCAGCTCGTCGACGCCGACGCCGCGTCGATCTGGAAGCGCCGGCGGCCCGACCGGGCCAACGAGGTGGAGGCACTGCGGGTCATGGGCGAGGTCGACGGCCGGGTCTGCGTCCTGGTCGACGACATGATCGACACCGCCGGCACCATCTGCGGTGCCGCCACCCTGCTCAAGGAGTACGGGGCCACCGACGTGTACGCCATGGCCACCCACGGCGTGCTTTCCGACCCGGCCATCGACCGCCTGAAGAACTCGGTCATCTCCAAGGTGGTCATCACCGACACCCTGCCCTTGCCCCCCGACCGGCTGATCGACAAGATCGAGGTGCTGTCGGTGGCGAGCATCATCGCCGACGCCGTCGACGCCGTGTTCGAGGACTCCTCGGTGTCCGACATCTTCGGTGGCCACAACCAGTCCTGACGGGACCCACGGCGGGGTCGCCTAGACTGGCGGCGTTCCGACGTGGCACCGCTAGGAGATCGCGCCCATGGAAGAGGTAGTCCTCACCGCTGAGGCGGGCCGCACGACCGGCAGCGCCACTGCCCGCCGCCTGCGCGGCGCGGGCAAGATCCCCGCCGTCCTGTACGGCCACGGCGTCGACCCCCAGGCCCTGGCGGTCGAGGGCAGGGCCCTGCGCCTGGCCCTCAACACCGACGCCGGGCTCAACGCCCTGATCTCCCTCGACGTGTCGGGGGACCGCCACCTGGCCATGGCCCGCCAGCTCCAGCGCGATCCGGTGCGGGGCACGGTCGCCCATGTCGACTTCGTGATCGTGCGCCGTGACGAGGTGGTCACCGTAGAGGTGCCCGTTCACCTCGAGGGCGAGGCGAGCCTCGTGCACCGCGAGGACGGGCTGGTGGAGCAGCAGCTGTTCAGCCTCACGGTCAACTCCACGCCGTCGAGCATCCCTACGCACATCGAGGTCGACATCTCCGGTCTGGGCATCGGCGATGCCATCCGGGTGGGCGACCTGACGCTGCCCCCCGGCGTTACCACCGATCTCGACCCCGAGGAGCCGGTGGTGGCCGGGCAGGCCTCGCGCGTGTCGGCCAAGGTCGAGGCAGAGGAGGCGGAGGCCGAGGCGGAGACCGCGGCGGTGGCGGCCGGCGGCGGCGACGAAGCCACCGAAGAGGCGGGCGGCGGGGGCGCAGCCGGCCGCGAGGGCTAAGCACTGCTCCGAGAGCGGACTGGCGCGGCCGCCGACCTCGTCGTCGTCGGCCTCGGCAATCCCGGTCCGAGCTACGAGGGCACCCGTCACAACCTGGGTGCCGACGTGGTCATGCTTCTCTCCGCCCGCTGGGACGCGCCCATGCGGCGGGGCAAGGAGCGGGCTCTTGTCTCCGAGGCGCGCGTCGACGGCGAACTGCTCGTGCTCGCGTTCCCGCAGACGTTCGTCAACCTGTCGGGCGAGGCTGCCGCACGGCTGGTGCGCCGCTACGGCATCGGCAGCGACATGGGGCGCCTAGTCGTGGTGCACGACGAGATGGACCTGCCGGTGGGCCGGGTGAAGGTGAAGGAGGGCGGCGGCACGGCCGGCCACAACGGCCTCGAGTCGCTCCGCGCCCACCTGCACTCGGGAAGCTTCGTGCGGGTCCGCATCGGCATCGGCAGGCCACCGGGCCGCATGGACTCGGCCGACTACGTCCTGCGCCGGCCGTCGCGCCAGGAGCAGCTCGACCTCGACGTGGCCGTCGAGCAGGCGGCCGACGCCGTCGAGGCGATCCTCGCCGAAGGCCCCGCCGCGGCCATGAACCGCTTCAACAGTTGAGCTACTTGCCCAGCAGGAGCTTGGTGACGAAGGCGTCGGGACCGCGGTTGAACGTGGGGTCGAACGCGCCCGGCGTGGTGGGGAAATCCGGCGACCGGGTGAGCCCGGTCACGTAGGCGGCGCGGGAGGGCCCCACGGCGATGTCGGAGCCGTAGTCGTAGAGGGTTCCGCCGAGGAAGGTCGAGTCGGCGAGCGCCGTCCCGTTGGAGTTGAGCTTGGTAACGAAGGCGTCGGAACCGCCGTGGTTGAACGTCTGATCGTGCGCTCCCGGTGTCGTGGGGAAGTCGCTCGAATTCGTCTCCCCGATCACGTAGCTGGCCCCCTCGCCGTCGATGGCCAGACCCTCGCTCGCGTCGAAACGGGCTCCTCCCAGGAAGGTGGAGAAGCGCAGCGTGGAGCCGTTGGGGCTCAGCTTGGCGACATAGGCGTCCTGCTCGCCGTTGAAGGTGGTGTCGTAGGCCCCCGGCGTGGTGGGGAAGTCGGGTGAGGATGTCCCCCCGGAGACATGAACAGCGCCGCTCGCCTCCACGTCGAGGCCGAGGGCCCCGTCGGGGCCGCTCCCGCCGAGAAACGTGGAGTATGCGAGCGATCTTCCGTCGGGGGCAAGCCTGGCCACCCAGGCGTCCGGCGGCCCTCCGGGGAAGGTGGTGTCGTAGGCACCCGGTGTCGTCGGGAAGTCCGGGGACAGGGTCACTCCCGCCACCGCGGCACGTCCGCTCGGGTCGACGGCCACCTCGAAGGCGGCGTCGAGGCGACTCCCGCCCAGGAAGGTCGAATAGGCGAGGGCGGAGCCGTCAGGGGTGAACTTGGTGGCGTAGGCGTCGAAGTCACCCGGCGGCCCCGGGAAGGGCGGCGGGTTCGGTCCCCCGCACGGTGGCACTTCGTCGCAGTGGAACGTCCGTCCGAAGGCGCGGGGGGTGATGGGGAAATCCGTCGAGCCGGTGATCCCCACCACGTAGGCCGACCCATCAGCATCGATGTCGAGGCCCGATCCCGAGTCGAAGCCCCTTCCGCCCAGGAACGTGGAGAACCCCAGCGACGTGCCGTCGGGGCTGAGCTTGGCCACCCAGGCGTCGAAGCCTCCGTTGAAGGTGGTGTCGAAGGCGCCGCTGGTGACCGGGAAGTCGGGAGACGTGGTGATGCCTCTCACGTAGACGGCGCCGCTGGCGTCGACGGCGAGGGTGTCCCCGTCGTCTCTGCCCGCCCCTCCGAGGAACGTCGAGTAGACGAGATTCCCGTCGGGGTCGAGCTTGGTCACGAAGCCGTCCTGATTGCCGCCGTAGGTCGGGTCCGGGGCACCGTCGGTCGTGGGGAAGTTCGCCGACGAGGTAGCTCCGGTCACGTAGGCGTTGCCCTGCCCGTCCACGGCGATGCCCTGGCCGAAGTCGCCGCCCTTGCCCCCGAGGAAGGTCGAGTAGCCGAGCACGGGGTCGATGACGAGCGGGCGGCTGCGGTCGAAGTCGGCCACCTCGAAGCCCACCCGGTTGCCGTCCTGGAGCACGAACCGTCCCGCGACCGAGCTCCTAGTCGCGCCGTCCTCCTGGTAGATGCGGGGCGCGTGCTGGCGGAGCTCGCCACCGGGCACGGCCACCACCAGATCGCCTTCGGGCGTGAGGCTCAGGCTGTCGGCTCCCTGGAAGCCGATGCCGATGCGCCCGGGATCCGAGCCCGGGGCCACGATGAAGTCGTACTCCAGCGATTGCTGGTTCCCGTAGTAGGCCAGGTCGATGCCGGGGTACACGCCCCGGTAGGTCACCCGACCGAAGGTCGGCACGTCGCTGTGCCAGCGCTGCGGGTCGTCGCCGGTGAGGTAGTTGACCCTGCCGGACAACCGACCCTGTTCCTCGGCCCTCGCCGCGGGATCGGCGCCGAGAACGTCGATGCTCACCGTGCTGGTTGAAACCGAAGGCGTAGCCGTGTCACCCGGCATGGCGACCGGTGAGGAGGCCGGGCCTGTCATCCCGTTCTCAGGGCCACTCGGGCCCTCCCTGGTGAGGGCCAGCACCGCGCCGGTGGGACGCAGGGCCAGGCCGTAGCCGACACCCTGGGCCACGTAGTCGATCCCCTGGCCGGCCTGGCCGCGGTTCGGGGCGAAGCTGATCGGCAGGCTGTCGTACGCCGCCGCCGCCTTCGCCGGGGTCCCGCCGGGAGGCCCTCCGTCGACGGCCTCCGACAGGGCAGCCATGCCGGCCAGTCCTGCGCCGGTGACGGCAGTCGTGACGATGGCGAGCTGAACCACCCTGAACCACCCCGCGCGCTGTCCCATACCCGCAGCGTGAACGATCGCCGGGCGGCTGCCATCCGTCAGTCCTACGTATCTCTAGGGGCGACCTGCATCTACCGTGCGTCCCGCGTCGGCCACCAGCTGTCGACGCGAGTTGACGCCCAGCTTGGCGAACACGTGGGAGAGGTGGGTGCTGACGGTGCGGGCGGAGATGAACAGGCTCTGGGCGATCTCGGCGTTCGTCAGTCCCTTGGCCGCCAACTCGGCCACCCTGGCCTGCGCGGCGGTGAGGTTCGGCCACCCATCGGAGCCCTGGCGCGGTGCCCAGGACCTGAGGCCGTAGATCGCCGCCTGCGTGAGCGACAGGGCCCGGCCCTGGTCCCACGCCGCGCTCAGGACGTCGGCCCCGAGGCCGTCGTGCACGAGGCGGACGCCCGCCTCGTGGGTCGGCGTGGTGCCGGCCGAGCGCGGGACTCGGTAGCGGCGTCGCCCCTCGTCGGCGGCGCCGAGCAGCCGGGCGGCGCGTTCATGGCGCTGCTGGGCCGTTTCGGCGCCGGCCACCGCCTCCAGCCCGTCGATGACGCCGACCCGGTCACCGATCTCGACGAAGGCCTACAGGGCCCGGCGGTGCAGCCGGGCCGCACGCCCGGGCATGGCATCGAGGCGCGCCGCCCGGGCCAGCCCGTAGGAGGCGCGCGCCGCCGACTGGACGT
>JBPCJV010000207.1:0-3078 GCA_051004925.1 Acidimicrobiales bacterium
ACGACCAGGTCAAGGGCATCGACGTCCTGCGGGCCATCCGCAGCTTCGACCCCTGCATGCCCTGCACCACCCACATGGACACGGGCAAGGGCGTCATCGTGCGGGAGGTCAACTCCTGCGGCTGCACATTGGAATGATCGAGGGGGGACAGGCCCCCCGTCGAAGCTCCCCCCCTGCATTCGCCGCCGCCTCCGGCGGCGGCGACGGGGGCCAGCCGGGGGGGGCGACTGCGGCGCTTCGGGCGGCCGGCGAGCAACATCTGCCACCTCCGCCTGGGCCCTTCGCCGAGTTCGCCGCCGAGGAGGCAGCGGGCGCTTCGTCCGAGCCCGCACCCCGGCGACGGTCGGCACGGGTGCTGGTGGGCGGGATCGGGCTCCCGTGGCTGCGCGACCTGGACTTCGGCACGCAGTTCGTCCGGCGGGTCGAACGGCTCGAGTGGCCCGACGACGTGGTCGTGGAGGACCTCTCCTATGCCGCCCACCGCGTGCTGCACCGCCTCCAGGAGCTGCGGCCCGAGAAGGTCGTCCTGGTCGGGGCCATGCCCCGCGACATCGACCCGCCGGGGACCATCCGCCGCTACATCCTCGACCTGACGCCGCCGGGCGACAAAGAGGTGGCCGACCGCCTGAGCGAGGCCATCGGTGGCATCATCGACCTGGACCACACGCTGGCGATCGTGAGGTACTGGAAGGGTTTCCCCGCCGGCACCGTTGTCATAGAGGTGGAGCCGAGTGACCGGGCCTTCGGTCTCGGATTCTCCACCGAGGTAGAGGACAGGGTCGACGAGGTGCTCGCCATGGTGCGGGCCGAAGCCGGCATGGACAGTGAGGCCGGACCGGCCACCGAGGTTGGCACCGCACCCGACGTCGGCACCGCAGCTGAAGTCGGCACGGTCGCCGAGGAGACAACGACATGAGTGACATCGAGCACAAGCCGTATCCCGAGGTGATGGAGCGCGTGGGCGAGTTGGCCGGCGCCCTGATGAACAACCCCGATCCCGCGGTCGCGGCCCGCACCGAGGAGATGCTCGACTGAATCGACACCTTCCATCGCGCGGGACTGTCCCGGCTGGTCGGGCTCATCATCAGTTGGCGCGGCGAGCTGTTCCTCGAGACGTTGTCGGGCGACGAGATCGCCGGTGTCCTCCTCGAGGTCTACGACCTGACCTCCGATGTCCTCGACATCACGACCGGCGCGGGGAGCGAATCATGAGCGCGGACCGCGGTGTCCCTGAGAAGCAGGGCGCAGCGGCGGCCCGCAGCGACCAGACGACATATGCCGATGTGCAGCAGGTCTCGTACCCACAGGTGATGCAGGTGGTCGGTGACATGGCCGAGGAGCTGCTCGGCCACCCGGACAAGGCCGTGCGCGATCAGACCGAGGAGATGCTCGACTGGATCGACGCCTTCCACCGCGAGGGGCTGGGCCGTATGGTCGAGCTGATCCGTGGGTGGCGGGGGGAGATCTTCCTCGACGCCGTCGCCCGCGACGACATCGCCGGCACGTTCCTGTCGACCTACGACCTCGGGGTCAGCCCCGGCATCGACACGACGGCCGAGGACGCGGTGGCCGAGGCGCTGGAGGAGATCCGCCCCTTCGTCGAGTCCCACGGCGGCACGATCGTCGTCGACAGCGTCGTCGACGGTGTGGTGAAGGTGCAGATGCTCGGCTCCTGCGACGGGTGCCCGAGCTCGACGGCCACCCTCACCGGCGGGGTCGAGCGTTCCCTGCGCGAGCACTGGCCCAACTTCCGCCGGCTCGAGGTCGTCGACCCCAACGCCGAGGCCGAAGCCGCCCACCCGGCCCACGGCGCACCCGCGGCCGAGCCCGTGCAGCTCCTGCAGATCGGGCGCAAGAAGACGTGAAGCTGACGGCCGAGGAGCTGTCCTACCGGGCGCGCGCCCTGGCCCAGGCCCATCCGCTCACCGCCCTGGCCAAGCGGTACCTCGACCGGGCCGTGGCCCAACAGAGGCTGAACCAGCCGATCCCCGAGATCGGAATCTGGGCGGGAGCCTCGTTGCTCAACGGGTATTGCCTCCGGTGCGTCGAGGAGAACGATGTCGAGGTGCACCTGGCGACGGCGGCCGACGAGACGACCTTCCCCGACCTCGACGAGCTGGAGGAGGTGGCCACCCGGGTCGCCGCCGAGCTCCGCTCCGACACCGGTAGCCGCCATCTGCTCGGTGACGACAACGTGTTCGACGCCCTCGACCGCATCATCTCCTCTGAGGTCAGCAACCGCCTCGGCCACTGGCGCGACACGATCGACGACAACGCCTGGGCCGAAATGGAGGAGTACATCACCTGGTGGGTCGTGAAGGGGTACGCCCTCCGGGTGGCGGAGACGATGACCGGAGCGTTGGTGTGAAGGTCCTGATCGCCGGCGTGGGAAACTCGCTGCGGGCCGACGACGGGTTCGGGGTCGAGGTGGCCACCCGGATGGCCGAGATGCAGCTGCCCGACGACGTGTCGGTGGTGGAGACCGGAATCGGGGGGATCGCGTTGGTGCAGGAGCTCCAGTCGGGCTATGACGCCCTGGTAATCGTCGACTGCGTCGACCTGGGCCGGCCTCCGGGCCAGGTGATGCTCATCGAGCCCGAGGTGATCGACGTCGACGCCCTCACGTGGACCGAGCGTCACGACATCCTCGCCGACATGCACCTGGCCACCCCCGAGCGGGCCATGATGCTGGCCCGGGCCCTCGGGGTCCTGCCGCCGAAGCTGCTCATGGTGGGTTGCCAGCCCGTCGACCCCGAAGCCATCGGCCAGGGCCTGTCGGCGCCGGTGACCGCCGCCGTGGGCGTGGCCATCAACGAGATCATCCGTCACGTCGACGATTTGCTCGCCGCCGACGCGGGGTCGACCGCGGCCCCGACCGCCTCACCTGCCGAACCGGGACCGGCCGGGGTCATCGCCGCCTCGCCGCCGCCTCCGGAGCTCGCCGACATCGCGGGGCCTGCCGGCCCCGGCGAAGCCAGAGAGGCAGTGGCGGGGCCTGCCGGCCCCGGCGAAGCCAGAGAGGCAGTGGCGGGGCCTGCCGGCCCCGGCGAAGCCAGAGAGGCAGTGGCGGGGCCTGCC
>JBPCJV010000208.1:0-3401 GCA_051004925.1 Acidimicrobiales bacterium
GGCTGCGCTGCCCCCGGGGGCGTGGGGGTGGGTGAGCGGGCCGCCCGGGGGGTTCGGGCCGCGTTGGGGTTTGGGCGGGCGGGGGCGTCCCGGGCCGCCGGCGTTCCCGCCTTCGTCGTCCTCTACGACGCCACCCTCGCGGTGGTGGCCGAGGCCCGCCCCGGTGACCGCGGGGCCCTCCTGGCGCTGCCGGGCATGGGGCCGGTGAAGGCCGAGCGCTACGGCGAGGCCCTCCTCGCCGTCGTCGCCGGCGCCGGCGTCGCCTGAGACTCTCGTTGACTGCGGGACCATTCGGCGCGAGAACTAGTCATGACCTCATACCAGTGGCCCAGCGAAGACGGATGGCCCTACCCCGACGTCGAAGGTGAGCAGGCTTCCGTCGACGAGGCCTACGACGAGGACGCCCTCGTCCTACGCGCCGCACCACCGCATCTCTTCGACCAGCTCGAGCCCCTCGAGCGGCAGGTGGTTACCGCCCACTACGGCCTCGACGGCTCCCCGCCACGGACCATGAAGCAGCTCCACAACGACCTGGGCATGACCAAGGCGGCGGTCCGCGAGGCCCTGGCCGGCGGACTGGCCAAGCTCCGCCTGCGCCTCCTCGTCGAATAGTCCTCAACAACCACCGCCCGCTTGAGCCCGACGGCGATGGGTAGAGACCGCCCGTGAGCGAGGACCGAAGCGAAGCGAAGGCCCGCAGCGACCAGAAGAAGCCGAAGTCACGCTGCGCCTTCCTCTTGGCCGCCGTCGTCGCGATCGTCGTCGCCGGGTGTGGCGGCTCGACCTCGGACAGCGACAAGGCGAAGTCCACCGTGACCGAGTTCTTCGAGGCGGTGGCCAACGGCAAGGGCGACACCGCCTGCGCCCTGCTCACCGACTCGGCGATCAAGGAGTTGAACTCCGCCGCCTTCCTCCTGCGGGCCCCGGCGTCGTGCGCCGAGGCCATCGAGACATTCAACCGTCAGCTGTCCTCCGACGACAAGAAGTCGCTGAAGAGCGCCAAGGTCAACCGGGTGACCGTCACGGGCGACAGGGCCACCGTGGCCGACAACGACATCGTGTTGACGTCCGGCGGTGAGGCGGGACTGTTCCGCAACAACGACCCCAGGCCCGTGGCCCTCGAGAAGATCGGCTCCGACTGGAAGATCTCGTCGCTGGGCTGACCGACACCCCGGCCCTACTGGGGTCGACGCAGTCGGTACAGCACGTGGCGGCGGAGTGGGTCCTCGTCGGGGAGCGCCGGGTGATCGAAGTCCTCGGCCGGGTCGTGGGTCATGCCCAGCTTCTCCATCACCCGACGTGAGCGGACATTGGTGCACGTCGTGAACGACACGATCTCCGCGAGACCGAACCTCTCGAATCCGTCGGCCATGGACGCCCGGGCGGCTTCGGTGGCGTAGCCCCGGCCCCAGTGGCCCGGCCCAGCCGCCACCCCACCTCCACGGCCGGTGTGAAGTGCGCCTCGAACCGGGCCGGCCAGAGGCCGGCGAACCCGGCGAAGGTGCCTGTCGCCGTCACCTCGATGGCCCACAACCCAAACCCGCGCGACTCGAACGAGCCCTCGATGCGCTCCACCATCTCGTCGCTCTCGGCCCGGGTGAGCGGCGCGGGGAAGAACTCCATCACGGCATCGTCGGCGTTGAGCCGGGCCAGAGGCTCCCGGTCGGAGTCCCGCCAGCGACGCAGCCACAGCCGGTCGCTGCGCAGGCCCTCGGGAACGTTCACCCGTCGGGTTCGGGGTCCTCGAAGTCGACCAGCAGCGGGGCATGGTCGGACGGGCCCTTGCCCTTGCGGGCGAAGCGGTCGATGAGGGCGTACGAGGCCCGGGCCGCCAGCGGCCGGGTCGCCAGGGCCAGGTCGATGCGCAGCCCGCGACCCTGGTGGAAGTCGCCGGCGCGGTAGTCCCACCACGAGTAGAGGCCGGGGTCGGCGTACAGGCGCCGGAACACGTCGACCAGCCCCCACTCCTCGAGGGCGGCGATCGCCTCCCGCTCGGGCCCGCTCACGTGGGTGCCGCCGTGGAGCTTGGTGACGTCCCACACGTCGCGGTCGTCGGGGGCGACGTTGAAGTCCCCGCACACGACCAGGTCCTCGTCGGGATCGCCCGTCGACGCCAGGTGGCGGCGGAGACGCCCGAGCCATTCGAGCTTGGCCTCGTAGTGCTCGCTGCCCACGGAGCGCCCGTTGGGGACGTACACGCTGGCGATCCGCACACCGCCGCAGGTGGCCCAGAGGAGGCGGGCCTCGACGGTCTCGTCCTCGGCCTGGTCGGAGAACCCGGCGACCACGTCGTCGAGGCCGACCCGGGAGAGGATGGCCACGCCGTTCCACTGGCCCTGCCCACAGTGGGCGGCGTCGTAGCCGAGGGCGGCGAAGGCCATCGACGGAAAGGCGCTGTCGGCCAGCTTGGTCTCCTGCATGCACAACACGTCGGGCCGGGCGTAGGCCAGCCACTCCTCGACCCGGAGGAGCCGGGCCTTCAGCGAGTTGACGTTCCAGGTGGCGATCCGCACGGGAACGCAGCGTAGGGCCCACTCCCCGTTCTGGCGTGCGGAACGCCCACGAATCCCCGGTGCTTCGCACGCCAGAACGGAGGCGGCCGGCACAGACTAGCGGCGGGCGCGTTTGGCAGGCTTGGCCCGAACGGGCTTGGCGGGGCCCGGCTCGGCGGTCTCCGCGGGGGCGGCCTTCGCTGTGCGGGCCTTGGTGGCGCGCTTGGCCGGGGCGGCCCCGGGGTCGGTTGCCGCCGCCTTCTTGGCCGTCGCCCGGCGCCGGGCGGTGGGCACGGGCGCGGGCTCGGCCGCTTCCTGCGACGCGCCTGCGTCGGCACCCGACTTCCTGGCCCGGGGCTTCGCCGGAGCCGCCGCTGCCTTCGTCGCCTTGGCTTTGGTGGCCCGCGTGGCCCGGGCAGGCGTTGCCGCGGAGGCGTCCGCAGCGGCGGCGGCCGCGGCCTTCTTGGTCGTTCTCCGGGCCCGAGCCGGGGGGGCCTGCGCCTCGGCCTCGGGAGCGGCGGCGGCCGGGCCCGCGGCTGCGGCGGTGACCTTCTTGGACGCCCGTCGGGCTCGGGGGGCGGCGGCGGCCGGCTCGTCGGCGGCTGTAGCGGGTGCCGGGTCGGTGGTGGTGGCCGCAGCGACAGCCTTTGTGCTCCTGCGCCGGCGGGGGGTGGGAGCCGGTTCGGCGGTCGGTTCTGGGGCCGGCGCGGCGGCAACGGCCGCCGGTTCGGGGGCGACCACGAGGGGGCCGGTCGGGGTCGCCGGGGCCTCGGCGGGAGTGTCGATGAACGCGGAGGTGCCCCGCCGGCGTCGGGGCGGAGGAGCCGGGGCGGGCTCGGCGGAGGCGGAGGCGGCCGCGGGCGCAGGCATCGGGGACTGCCGACCGCGCGGCGGAGGCGGGATGCCGGC
>JBPCJV010000209.1:0-3292 GCA_051004925.1 Acidimicrobiales bacterium
CGTGCCGCAAGACCAGGCAGACGGCGACCCGCTGCCGAACCGACGTCCACCTGGTCCATCTCGGGTCACCTCACATGAGGCCGGCACGAACCGCCCGACCTCACAGGGCTTCGGAGCCGGCCTCCCCTGTCCGGACCCGGTAGACGTCGTCGACGGGCTGGATCCAGACCTTGCCGTCGCCGATCTTGCCGGTGCGGGCCGCTTCGATGATCGCCTCGGCCAGCCCCGGCGCCTCGTCGTCTTCGGCAAGGAGCTCGATCTGCACCTTGGGAACGAAGTCGATCTTGTACTCGGCGCCCCGATAGACCTCCGTGTGCCCGCGCTGGCGGCCGAAGCCTCTCACGTCGGACACGGTGAGGCCCTTGATCCCGAGCGCCTGCAGGGCCTCCTTCACCTCGTCGAGCTTGAACGGCTTGATGATTGCGGTGATCAGTTTCACGTCGTCTCCTTCAGCCGCGCTCGAGCGCGTAGGCGTTCTCGGAATGCTCGCTGATGTCCAGGCCGGTGGCCTCATCGTCCTCGGTGACACGGATGCCCCCGGGAAGCACAGCCTTCAGGATGAGCGCGATCACCGCCGACACCACGAGAGAGAAGACGAGCACCGCCCCCACCGCCAGCACCTGCTCGCCGAACAGCCCCCAGCCGCCGCCGAAGAAGGCGCCGTCCTTGCCCGCCTCGTTCACCGAGGCATCCGCAAACAGGCCGAGCAGCACCGACCCGAGGACCCCGCCGACGAGGTGCACGGCGACCACGTCGAGCGAGTCGTCGTAGCCGAACTTGAACTTCAGGCTGATGGCCAGGAAGCACACCATCCCGGCGAGCCCGCCGATGGCGATCGGCGCCATCCCGCCCACGAATCCCGCGCACGGCGTGATGGCGACGAGGCCGGCGACGGCCCCCGATGCCGCTCCGAGAGTGGTGGCGTGGCCCGACTTGAGACGCTCGACGATCAGCCAGCCGAGCATCCCCGCGGCCGCGGCGACAAAGGTGTTGAGGAACGCCTGGGCGGCAATGCCGTCGGCGGCCAGGGCGGAGCCGGCGTTGAACCCGAACCAGCCGAACCAGAGGATGCCGGTGCCGAGCAAGGTGAGGGGCAGCGAGTGCGGCGGCATGGGCTCCTTGGGCCAACCTCGGCGCTTGCCCAGGATGATCACCAGGGCCAGGGCGGCGGCGCCGGCGTTGACGTGCACGACGGTTCCCCCAGCGAAGTCGAGGGCGCCCCGCTCGGCCAGCCATCCCCCGGCGAACACCCAGTGGGCCACGGGCAGGTACACCAGGATCGACCACAGGGTGATGAAACCCACCCATGCCGGCCACCGCATGCGGTCGGCGATGGCCCCGGTGATCAGCGCGGGAGTGATGACCGCGAAGGTCAACTGGAAGGCGACGAACGCCAATGTGGGGATGGTCGCGGCGACTACCGCCGCCTCCCCCGGCGGTACCCCGATGGACGACGAGCCCAGGTCCTCGAGCCCGGCAAAGTCGAAGTTGCCGAGAAACCCGCCGTTCCCCAGGTCGCCGAAGGCCAGCGAGTAGCCGAACGCCACCCAGAGCACGGTGACGATGGCCATGGCGAAGAAGTTCTGCATGAGCATGGCGAGCATGTTCTTGGCCCGCACCATGCCGCCGTAGAACAACGCCAGACCGGGTGTCATGAACAACACCAAGGCCGTGGAGGCGAGCACCCAAGCGGTGTCGCCCGAATCCAGTTCAGGCATGTAAACCCCCTTGTCTCGCGGGCACGCGCCGGAGGCGGGCCCGAGCAAACGAGCAGAAGCGCGCCCGTGTCCGAGCGCGTTGGTCACACGACGGGTGAACCAGGCGGCGCCCTCCTCCCCAGGGCACGCCAGCGTCGCGGGGCCGGCTCGGCGGGATCGAGAGGAGTGATGGCTGAAACACTCGCTCACGAATGTTTCGTATGGCTGTTCGGCGCGTTTCGGTTGTGTGAACAGCGCCGGGGTGCCTCCGAGCTCAGAACGCCACCCGGGCCTCGAGGAGACCGGTTCCGTTCCACCTGCCCGACAGGGCCCGGCAGAACTCGACGGCGTCCAGCCGGTGTTCCTCGCCGCCGGCGCCCTGCTCGTAGCTCCCACCCGCCGGGCCCGTCAGGTCGAGCCGGAAGGGGCGGCCGTGATGCCCGGCCCACTCACGGACCACGTCGGCGACGATGCGGCCGTCGTGGCCCGGGGTCAGCTCGATCTCCCGGTCGACAGCCCGCGAGATGTCGACGCGGTGCATCCACGTGCCACGGGTGTACACGACGGCCAGCACCTGGCCGAGGCTGATCGGAGCTGTGTCGGCCACCGGCACCCGGACCCGGCGAAGGCGGCCCGCCAGCCGGCGCCGGCGTCGGCGGGCACCCGGTGCGGCCCGTTCCAGGCGGCCGACCAGCTCGGCGGGCGAGCAGGCGGTGCGGTCCCTGACCTGAAGCTCGTTGGTGGCGTCCAGCACGTTCTTGAGACCGAGTTGCTCGCCCAGGGCCCGGCCTCCCTTGATCTGGTGGGCCAGCTCACGCCACGACGCCAGGCTCTCGTAGGCGCCGACGACATGGGAGACCAGCGCCCTCACGTCCCACCCCTCGCAGTCGGTCGGCCGACCCCAGTCCCCGGCGTCGAGCCGGCGGACGACGTCGAGGAACCGGGCGTCCTCCATCTCGGCCCGGCGGGCCGCCTCGGTGCTCCACAGCGGGATGATCCACTCGACGTCGACGACGCCTGCCACCCGGGATCCTCCCCGTCAACCGTGGGGGGTGGGGTGGCGCGGCGTGCCGTCGATCATCCCCCGACTCTAGGGTCGGCGCTACGCCCGAATTCGGAGGCGACCCAAAGCAAGTTCTCAGGTCGAGCGAACTAGCGGCCTGAGCGCGGTCAGGCCTTCTTGGCGCCCACCTTGGACCCGGCGGCCAGGTGGGAGCCGTCGAGCAGGCCGAGCTCGACGCCGTTGTCGAAGGCCACGCGGTAGCGGATCCACGACAGGCCGGTGACCATCACCACCCGCCCTGCCGTTCCCGCGGGCACGCCGTCGAGGTCGTGGACGGCGACCACCCTGTCCTTGGCCTTGAAGTCGGGGGATGCGGAATCGGATGAGGAGGAGGACTCGTCGGCCATGCCGGCAGTCTGCCCCATCCCGTCCCGGGGGGCCGGGATCAGGGTGGCCCCAAGGGCCGGGAACAGGTTGGCGAGCGGTGCTGTTCTTCTTCCTGACGGAACGTAAGGAGCAGCAAGTGCCCGACATCGACACAACCATCCTCCCCCTCCTCCCCCTCTCGACGGGCGTGGTCCTGCCCGCCATG
>JBPCJV010000210.1:0-6245 GCA_051004925.1 Acidimicrobiales bacterium
TGCCAGCACTGGCACAAACCACGCATTGGACCCGGTCACAGGCGGAGAGCGAGGAGATGAAGTTATAGGCGCCGCGGAGCTTGTAGGACCGCACGGCCTGGAGGTCCTCGCGCTTGAGCCACACGTCGGCGTCGAAGCGGGCCGACAGGCGTTCGCTGCGTTCCAGCGGCGTGCGGGTGACGACGTCGCCCAGCCGCGCCGCCGCCGCCTGTACGTCGTCGACCGACACGGGCATCACGGCAGCGTCTGGAGTGCGGGGGGTGGGGTTCATGGGAGGCGATGTCGGACACTACCGGCGCCAGCACGGGCCGACTGTCGAATAACCCTTGTCAGGACGGGGAGCCGCGGCGGATCAGAGTCGCTCACGACCTCACCGCTGCCGTACAGGGCGACCAGCGACAGGGCCCCACCCAACCGCGGTCGGCGCGCAGGGCGTGGACGAGGCCTACCTCGACAGGTTCGCCGTCGTCCGGGGTCGAGGGGGCGAAGGCGTGGCGGTGGACCTCGTCGATACGGTCCACGTCGGACGGAACCTCCCTGCGGATCAGCATCGCCGTAGCATGCACGAGTGCGGTGCTCATCGGCATTGGCGGGCGCTCGTCTCTGCCGTGCCGCCGCCGGGGCGGCGGCCATCGTCATGGCTCTGGGAGCATGCAGCGCGTCGGTCTTGACGACGAAACAGGTCAACACCGGAAAGGCCGAGGACCTCATAAGGACCTTCGTGCAGGAAAAGGTCTCCGTCCCTGTCGGCGAGGTGAAGTGCCCGGCGCGGAAGGCCAAGCAGGGCGACGTTTTCGAGTGCACGGTGATGGTCGAGGACCAGCCCCTCCGGGTGAAGGTCACGCAGGAGAACGACGAGGGAAGCGTCTACGTCGAACTCGCGCAGGCCGTCCTCAACGTCGAGAAGGCGACCACGTCGATCGAACAGAACGTGGAGAAATCGGAGGGGTTTCTCATGCAAGTGGACTGTGGGCCCCGGCGCTATCTCATCAAGGACCCCGGTTCGACCTTCGACTGCCGGATCATCGACCCGGAGGGAGGGCCTGTGTTCACGATGGTGGTGACCGTCAAGGACGTCGAGGGCAACATCGATGCGCGCCTGGCCTGATCCGCCGGCCTCAGCGGGCCAGCACCTCGATGATCTCGCCTTGGAGCCAGGTCAGGTAGTCGTAGATGGCGAAGGCCTGGGCCTGGGGGTCGTCGGCGCCGGCGGGGCGCTCCTCTCCCTCCTCGGAGATCTCCAGGCGCGCGCCCAGCACGAGGCGGACCTCGTTGAGGGCGCGCATCCAGGCGTACACGGACTCCTCGTCGAGGCGGTCGGCGTCGACCGTCTCCTCGAGGGTGGCGAGGGCGCCCAGGTGGGAGTCGAGCAGCTCTCCGCTGGCCAGCAGCCGGTACTCGGTCTCGCGGTCGTCATCGTCGGGGTAGGCGACCGGGAACAGCCGCTCGCGGGCTGGGTCGACCTCGTCGGCCAGCACCTCCCGCATCCGCGGGCCCAGGCCGCGTAGCAGCGTCCGCTCCGCAGGGGAGAGACGGATCTCGTACTGGCCGGACCGGGTGCGCTTGACCGGTCTAGGTGGCATCGGCCATTCCTAGACGTCGTGCTCCATGGTGGCCCAGAGCCCGTGCTCGTGGAGGTGGAACACGTCGAGCTCGGCCTTGTCGCGGGTGCCACTGGAGACGACCGCCCGTCCCTTGTGGTGGACGTCGAGCATGAGCTTGGTGGCCTTGTCCTTGCTGTAGCCGAACAGCTTCGGCAGCACAAAGGTGACGTACGACATGAGGTTCACGGGGTCGTTCCAGACGATGACCACCCAGGGGCGGTCGGGGACGACGACCTCGTCGATCTCGGGGTCCTTGACCTCGACCGGCGCGGCCTCGGGCGGCATCACCCCGGCCACGATCACCCCACCCCCGATCACCCCACCCTCGATCACCCCACCCCCGGTCACCCCACCCCCGGTCACCCTGGCCTCAGGGCTTCGGCGGGCACGGCCGACGACACCTCGCCGTTGGCGTCCACCCTCCCAGGCTACGCCCGCCGGTCGATGGGCGAAAACGCCTCAGGGACCGGTGAGCATGGCCGGTCGCCGGTCGTCGTCGGTGCCGTCGTGGACATCGCCCGGCGCGCCGGCGGGCGCGGAGAACCCGAGGAGGAACTGCACCGCGGCGGCCCAGACCGCCGTGGCGCCGGCGATGTGCACCCCCACGAGCACGACGGGTACGCCGGTGAAGTACTGCACCCAGCCGACCCCGGCCTGGGCCACCGACACGGCGAGGAGGATCTCGCCGCGGCGCAGCAGCGAGTTAGGGGCGCCGTCACGCCGCAGCCGCCAGAGGGCCACGAGGAGCACCCCGAGGAAGAGCACCACGCTGATGCTGTGGAGACGGGCGACGTCGGGGACCAGGAACGGCAGGCGGTCGACGTTCTCGTCACCGCCGTGGGGGCCGGAGCCGGTGACCACCGTGCCGAGGAGCACGGCCAGCGCCGCCGCGGCTACGACGGCGCGTCCGAGCAGCACGAGCTCGCGGCTCACGACCGGGCGCAGGGTGACCGCGGCCCGATCGTCGCCGGGCCCGCCGGGCGAACTCGCGGGGCCCGTGGGCAGACCGGCGGGGCCCTCGGGAAGCCCGGCGCGGTGGTGGAGGACCACGGCGTCGGCGAGGATCACCATGGACAGCACGAAGTGGCTCATGACCAACGGCGGCCAGAGGTCGAACAGCACGGTGAACCCGCCCAGCACGATCTGGGCGATGACCCCGGCGACGAGGCCGAGGGCCAGGAGCGTGAGGTCGCGCCGCCGGGGCCGGCGTACGAGCGACCCGAGCACGGCGAGCATGACCGCCACCGACACCAGGCCGGTGATGGTGCGGTTCACGAACTCGACCATGGCGTGGTACTCCCAAGGGGCCACCACCCGGTCGCTGGCGCAGGTGGGCCAGTCGGGGCAGCCGAGGCCCGAACCGGTGAGGCGAACGGCGCCGCCGGTGACGATGATGAAGGCCAGGGCCAGGACGGCCCCCAGGGTGATCCGACGGTACGCGGAGGGTGACAGAGTGGGAAGCCTCATCGTGGGGCGACTCATCGGCCGCGAATCGTAGGGCAGGCTGGCCTGCTACTCACATCGAAGGAGAGATCTCGTGAACACCGAATCCACCGACGACGGCGCTGAGAAGGTCCACCAGCTCCACCAGGAGAAGGACGAACAGGTGCTCGAGCGGGAATCCGTGGAGACCGGGCTCATGGACGACGACCGCTCCGAGGCCGGGGAGACGATTGAGGGCGTCGAGGACGAATAGCCCCTACTCAACAGGCCTTTTCGTCGATGAACCATTCGTCGCCCAGCTTGAGGTAGTTGGCGGTCTGGGCCGGGCTGGCCAGGCCCTCGGCGGGCAGGACGAACTGGTAGTCGACCGAGGCGCGGAAGCCGTTGACCTCGAGGTCGGACATCCGGGCGGAGATCTTCGACCCCTGCGACCTCTCGCGCAGCTCGCCGAAGCTTTCGTCGGCGGCCTCGGCGAAGCGGGCCAGCGGGCACCGGGAGCGCTCGGTCGGGATGAACTGGTCCAGGAGGCCCCGCCAGTCTCCACGCCCGATGTTGGCCGCCTGCGAGTCGAGCACGGCCTGGATCTCCTCCTCGGCCCCGGGGCCGGCGGAGTGGTACGACGGGTCGCTCACCTGGTACGTCGGCCCGGGACCCTGGGCGCAGGCGGCCGCCACCGCCAGCAGCAGCGTGGCGAGCACGACTCTCAGGGACACGGGTACGAGGGGCATGGTCCTCAATCCACCGGGGTGGCATCGGCGACGGCCGGCGTGGGCGCGCCGATACCGGGTCGGGCGTACTGGGTGAGGTAGAGCTCCTGGTAGAGGCCGCCCGCGGCCAGAAGGGTCTCGTGGGTGCCCCGCTCGACGATGCGGCCCTCGTCGAGCACGAGGATCTGGTCGGCCGCCTGCACGGTGGACAGGCGGTGGGCGATGACGAGTGAGGTGCGCCCGGCCAGGGCCTCGGCGAGGGCCTGCTGCACGAGCAGCTCGGTCTCGGAGTCGAGGTGGGCGGTGGCCTCGTCGAGGATGACGATGGCCGGGCTCTTGAGGAGCACGCGGGCCAGCGCCAGGCGCTGCTTCTCCCCGCCGGAGAGGCGGTAGCCACGCTCGCCGACAACCGTGTCGTAGCCGTCGGGAAGGGTGGTGATGAGGTCGTGGATGCGGGCCGCCCGGCAGGAGTCCACCAGCTCGGCGTCGGTGGCGTCGGGTCGGGCGTAGCGCAGGTTGACGGCGATGGTGTCGTGGAACAGGTGGGGGTCCTGGGTGACCATGCCGATGGCGCCGTGCAGGCTCTCGGCGGTGAGGTCGCGCACGTCGTGGCCGTCGAGGCGCACCGTCCCGGCGGTGACGTCGTAGAGCCGAGGCACGAGGTGGCACAGCGTCGTCTTCCCCGCGCCGGTCGGGCCGACGAGGGCGACCATCTGTCCGGGCTCGGCCGCGAACGAGACGCCCTTGAGGATGAGGCCCGAGGGGTCGGTGGACAGCGGGGCACTGGCGTCGGCCTCCAGGGAGGCGATCGACACGGTGGACGCCGCCGGATATCGGAACCACACGTCGTCGACCTCGACGCGGCCCTGGGGCTCGACCAGGTCGTAGGCACCGGGGGAATCGTCGACGATGCTCACGGCGTCGAGCACCTCGAACACCCGCTCGAACGACACCAGCGCGGTCATGATGTCGACCTGGGCGTTGGTGAGCAGCGTGAGTGGTGAGTAGAGGCGGGTCACGTAGACGGCCAGGGCGGTGAGCGTGCCGATCGAGATGGCGCCCTCGACCGCCAGGCGCGTGCCCAGCCAGTAGACGGCCACCGAGCCCACCGCCCCCAGGAGGCCCAACGCGGCGAAGAAGATGCGCCCGTAGAACGCGGTGGTGACGCCGATGTCGCGGACCTTGGCCGCCTTCTCCGCGAAGTCGGCCGACTCCCGCCGCGGGTGGCCGAACAGCTTGACCAGCAGGGCGCCCGACACGTTGAATCGCTCGGTCATGTTGGCGTTCATCTCCGCCGACAGCTCGAACGACCGCTTGGTGAGCCGTTGCATGCGCCGGCCCACCCGCTTGGCCGGGATGATGAACGCGGGCACCACGACGAGGGCGAGGAGGGTGAGGCGCCACTCGAGGGCGATCATCACCGACAGCGTCACGATGACGACCACGCTGTTCTGCACGACGCTGCCCAGGGTGCCGGTGAAGGCCTGCTGGGCTCCCAGCACGTCGTTGTTCATGCGACTGATGAGGGCGCCCGTCTGCGTGCGGGTGAAGAAGGCGAGGGGCATGCGCTGGACGTGGTCGTAGAGGGTGGAGCGCATGTCGAAGATGAGCCCCTCGCCGATGCGGGCCGACCACCACCGCTGGGCCACGGTGAGGGCGGCGCCCACCAGGGCCAGGCCGAGGGCGAGAAGGGCGAGCCAGTTGAGGCCCGAGAGGTCCCCGCTCCGGGGGACGGCGTAGTCGTCGATCATGCTGCGGAAGACCAGCGGCGGGAGGATGCCGACCAGCGAGTCCACGAGGATGGTGGCGAGCAGCCCGGCGATCATGGCCCGGTAGGGCCGGGCGAAGCGCCAGACCCGGCGCATGATCGACCGGTCGACGGTCGCGTCGGTGAGCATGTCCGGGTCGCGCCACAGCGCGCCATGCCAACCGTGCCCGAATCCTGATCTCACGTGCATATGAGGGTACCGTTCACCGGTGCCTTCCCTCGGGCCGCCCATGCCCATGGCTGCCCTGATGGCATCTCTCCCCAGCCCGTCGCGAGGCGTGCTGAACCTTGGCCCCATCCCGATCCGGGCCTACGCCTTCTGCATCCTCGCCGGCGTGGTCGCCGCTGTCGTCGTGGCCCGGGCCCGATGGGTGGCGCGGGGCGGCGACGAGCGCACGATCGCCGACCTGGCGGTGTGGGCCGTGCCGGCCGGGCTGGCCGGGGCCCGCCTCTATCACGTGGTCACCGACTACCAGCTGTACTCCGACGACCCGCTCGGGGCACTGCGCATCTGGGACGGCGGGCTCGGCATCTGGGGCGGGGTGGCCTGCGGTACGGCCGTAGGCCTCTGGCTGGCCCACCGCTGGCACCTCGACCTTCCCACCTTGCTCGACGTCGTCGCCCCCGCCATCCCCCTGGCCCAGGCCATCGGGCGGTGGGGGAACTGGTTCAACCAGGAGCTGTTCGGTCGCCCCACGTCGTTGCCCTGGGGCCTGCGCATCG
>JBPCJV010000211.1:0-3142 GCA_051004925.1 Acidimicrobiales bacterium
GTAGACCTCCCACGACAGCTCCTCGGCCTGGCCGTCGACCTTCTCCAGGGCCTGGTAGATCGGAACGGTGCCGATGGGCACCGGCGAGTTGCGCACGATCCACTCCCGCGTCGTGTGGATGTCGGCCCCCGTCGACAGGTCCATCACCGTATCGGCGCCCCACTTGGTGGCCCAGGTGAGCTTCTCCACCTCTTCCTCCACCGAGGACGTGACCGCCGAGTTGCCGATGTTGGCGTTGATCTTCACCAGGAACTCGCGCCCGATGGCCATGGGCTCGGATTCGGGGTGGTTGACGTTGGCGGGGATGATGGCCCGGCCCCGGGCCACCTCCGACCGGACCAGTTCGGCCTCGACGCCTTCCCTCAGTGCGACGAACTCCATCTCCGGCGTGATCTCGCCCCGGCGGGCGTAGTGGAGCTGGGTCACCGTCTTTCCGGCCGCGGCCCGCAGGGGCCGGCGGTCGGAGCCCGTGAAGCCGGTCGCGGCCTCGCCCCGTCGCACCACGGCCCGGCCGTCGTCGCGCAGGCCGGCGCGCCGGCCCTCGTACTCCTCGACGTCGGCCCTCGCGTGGATCCAGTGGTGGCGGAGGGCGGGGAGCCCTGCAGTGGGCTCCGAGCCCGGACCGCTGGTGTCGTACAGGCGCACCGGCGGGTTCTCGGTGGCGCCGTGCGACCCCGGCGAGGGGTCGAGAAGGATCTCGCTGAACGGCACGCGCACGCCGTCGCGTCCCTCGACGTAGACCTTGCGGCGTCGCGCCGCCTGCTCACTCGCTCGAACCATCGGAACTCCCTCCGCCGGCATTACCCGGATCAGGTCAACGGTCGGCGCCACTCAGCGCCCTCTCAGCCCGGCGACCCGAGCTCCCGTGGCCCCAAGTTTGGCACACCGTCCGACGACCCCTCCCATACGCTCGGGCATGACGGTCATTCCGTTCGGGCACGGAGCAGGCTTCGGCTACGCCAGCGCGGTCGTGCTGGCCGGGGTCTTCGTGCGGGCCGGCGTGGCCAAGGCAGTGCGTCCGGCCAAGACCGCAACGGGCTTCGCCGCCCTCGGCATACCCGCGGCACCGGCGGTCGCCCGGGTTGTGCCCGCCGTCGAGCTGGCGCTGGCCATCGCCCTGCTCGCCTTTCCCAGGATCGGGGCCGCCGTCGCCCTGGTCGTGCTGGCCGCCTTCAGTGTGTTCCTCGTCCGAGCCGTGCGGGCGGGGGTGACCGTCGGATGCAACTGCTTCGGCCAGGCTCGGGCCGACCCGCTGTCGAGTCTCGATCTGGTGCGTAACGGCCTCCTGGGCCTGCTCGCCGCGGCCACCCTCACCGCCGACCGTCCGGCCGTGCCCGGGATCGTGGACCTGGCCGTCATCATGGTCGCAGTAGCGGCCGGCGCCGCCGGACTGCGTTCGGCCCGTGGCCGCCATTCCCGGCGGGCCGACATCTAGGAAACCCGAACTTTGGCGCGTCAGCTACCTGTGAGGTAGCCAGCGCGCCAAACTTGTCCCGGAGCGGCGGCCGCCTGTCGATAAGCGGAGGACCGCAGGTAACGTCCATCGGGCGATGGCCCCTTCCACCCCCAGTCCCTTCCTCGACGCCTGCCGGCTCCGGCCGGTGGAGCGGGTGCCGGTGTGGTTCATGCGCCAGGCCGGAAGGTCGCTGCCCGAATACCGCGCCGTGCGGGCCAAGGCGTCGATGTTCGACATCGTGGGCGACCCCGCCCTGGCCGCCGAGGTCACCCTGCAGCCGGTCCGCCGACTGGGCGTCGACGCGGCCATCCTGTTCTCCGACATCGTCGTGCCGCTCGTGGCCGTGGGCGTGGGGGTGGAGCTGCGCGAGGGCGTCGGTCCCGTGCTCGACCAGCCCTTCCGGGGACCGGACGATCTGCGCCGCCTGCGGCCCCTCGAGCCCGACGCCGACATCGCCCACGTCCTCGAGACCGTGCGCCTGGTGGCCAAGGAGTCCGAGGTCCCGCTCATCGGCTTCGCGGGCGCCCCCTTCACCCTGGCCAGCTATCTGGTGGAGGGCGGGCCGTCGAAGAGCCAGGCCCGCACCAAGGGTCTCATGCACACCGACCCCACCACCTGGGCGGCCCTGC
The DNA here is from genome assembly GCA_051004925.1 of Acidimicrobiales bacterium. GTDB lineage: Bacteria > Actinomycetota > Acidimicrobiia > Acidimicrobiales > AC-14 > DATAQC01. The sequence goes on from JBPCJV010000211.1 coordinate 2,086, forward strand.
TCGACGCTCTCGCCGACATCTCGCTGGCATCGCTGCGGGCTCAGGTGGCGGCCGGGGCGATGGCCGTGCAGGTGTTCGACTCGTGGGCCGGGGCCCTCACCCCCGACGACTACCGGCGGTCGGTGCTGCCCGCCAGCCGCCGCATCTTCGACGGCCTGGCCGACTTGGGCGTGCCCCGCATCCACTTCGGCGTCGGCACCGGCGAGCTGCTCGGCCTCTTCGCCGAAGCGGGCGCCGACGTGGTGGGCGTCGACTGGCGGGTGCCCCTCGACGTGGGCCGCTCCCGCCTGCCGGCCGACGTGGCCGTGCAGGGAAACCTCGACCCCGCGGTGTGCCTGGCCCCGCCGGCGACGATCGAGGCCGCGGTCGCCGACGTGCTCCGGCGCAACGGAGGCCGGGCCGGGCACGTGTTCAACCTCGGCCACGGCGTGCTCCCCCAGACCGACCCCGACAGCCTGCGCCGCGTCGTCGACCAGGTGCACAACTGGACCCCGGCGTGATGGAGTTCGTGGGCGACGTGCTCGGCGGACTGGGCCTCGTCAATGAAGTGGTCGACCTGGGGATCAAGACGCCCACAGGGGTTCTGGTGATGGCGTACGGCACGCCGGCGACACCCGACGACGTGGAGGCCGACTACACCCATGTACGCCGGGGCCGTCCGCCGACGGGCGAACAGCTCGCTGATCTCCAGCATCGGTACGACGCCATCGGCGGCACGTCGCCCCTCCTGGAGATGACGCAGGCCCAGGCCGACGGTCTGGCTGCGGCCCTGGGCAAGGGCTGGGTGGTGGAGCTGGGCATGAAGCACGCCCCGCCGTTCATCGAGGACGGGATGGCCGCCCTGGCCGAACACAGCCTCTACCGTGCCGTCGGCCTGGTGCTCGCCCCGCACTACTCGGCGCTGTCAGTGGGTGAGTACGAGGCCCGAGCGCGGGCCACCGACGCGGTGACATCCGACCGGGTGGAACTGTCCATGGTCGAGTCTTGGCATTTGGCCGGGGGCTACATCGATCTCCTGGCCCGTCGGGTGATCGAGGCTCGCGCCCTTCTGGGGCGG
>JBPCJV010000212.1:0-3256 GCA_051004925.1 Acidimicrobiales bacterium
GGTTCACCCGCTACAAGGGCGACCCCCACCCCTGCCGTCTGGAGACCTTCACCGTGGTGGTGGGAGGCACAGCAGGTGGAGGCGCGGCGGCGCGGCGTGGGCTGGAGCGGGGCGCCATTGTCGCCGGCGCCGTCACCATGGCCCGCGACCTGGTGAACGAGCCGGCCGGGGCCATGACCCCCTCCCGGCTGGCCGAGGTGGCAGCCGAGGCCGCCGCCGGTGGCCGCCTCACCCTCACCGTCTGGGACGAGGTCGACATCGACAACGAGAACCTGGGTGGGCTGGCCGGCGTCGCCGCCGGCTCCGACGAGCCCGCCCGCCTCATCCAGCTGGCCTGGGACCCTCCCGACGCCCGGGCTCGCGTCGCTTTGGTGGGCAAGGGGATCACCTTCGACTCCGGGGGCCTGTCGATCAAGACCGCCGACGGCATGGAGACCATGAAGACCGACATGTCGGGCGCGGCTGCGGTGCTGGCCACCATGGCCGTCATTCCCGACCTGGCACCCGACGTGGCCGTGCTGGCCATCGTCCCCACCACCGAGAACATGCCGGGCGGCAGGGCCACCAAGCCCGGCGACGTGCTCAAGATCCGCAACGGCAAGACCGTCGAGGTGCTCAACACCGACGCCGAGGGGCGGCTGGTGCTGGCCGACGGCCTGTCGCTGGCGGTGGAGGCCGGGGTCGACGCCATCGTCGACCTGGCCACCCTCACCGGGGCGTGCATCGTGGCCCTCGGCCCCAAGGTGGCCGGTCTCATGGGCAACTCCGACGACTGGACCGAGCAGGTCCGCGCCGCGGCCGAACGGGCGGGCGAGAGCGTGTGGCCGCTGCCGCTTCCCGAGGAGTACCGAAAGAGCATCGACTCCGACATCGCCGACGTGAAGAACATCGGATCGGACCGCTACGGCGGCGCCCTCACCGCCGGACTGTTCCTGCGGGAGTTCGTGGACGACGTGCCGTGGGCCCATCTCGACATCGCCGGCCCGGCCCGCAGTGGCGACGACGAGGGGTACGTGCGCAAGGGAGGCACGGGCTGGGGCGTGCGGACGCTGGTGGAGCTCGTCACCTCGTTCGTACCGCCGTCGCCCCGTGCCGTTCGGGGCGGGTCCGATCACGTGTCAGAGTGAGGCGTGACGGACATAGGTGAACCGGACGGGCGCAGTCGGCGGCCCGCGGCGAAGAAGGCGGCGACAACCCCTCGCAAGGCGGGGGCGAGGAAGGCGGCCGAGCCCCCCGACAAGCGTGTCGCCAAGAGGGCGGGTGCTCCCGGCAAGGCGGTGACCCAGAAGGTCGTGGCCAAGAAGGCGGTGGCCAAGAAGGCGGTGGCCAAGAAGGCGGTGGCCAAGGCGGTGGCCTCCCGAAAGGCCGTAGCCACGAAGGCCCCGGCGGCCGAGGTGGCCCCCACACGGCGGAGGACGCCCACCAAGAAGGCTGCGTCCCCCCAACAGGCCGTGGCGGCCGTCGAACCCGAGGCACCCGTCGCCCCCTCCGATGGTTGGACGGTCGCCGACCTGCCCGCTCCACCTCCGCCTCCGGCCCCCGCTGGTCCAACCGAATCTCCGCCGGATGCTCCCCCGCCGGATGCTCCCCCGCCGCCCGGGGCTCCACCCTCCGCCCCGCCTCCACCCCCCGCCCCGCCGCCGCCGTCGGGCCCGCCGTCACCGCCTCCGGGCGGGTACCAGGCTCCGCCACCGCCCCCGCCGGGCTGGGCGCCTCCGGGAACTGCCCCGCAGTGGGGGCCGCCCGCCGCCCCCCGCAACGAGGGCATGGCCATCGCCGCCTTCATCCTGGGCCTCGTATCGATCCCCCTCCTCGTCCTCGTCATCCCGGCGGTCCTGGCCATCGTGCTGGGAGCCATCGCCCTGCGCCGGATCAAGAAGAACCCGGGCAGGAAGGGCCGGGGCCTGGCGATCACCGGCATCGTCCTCGGCATCGTCATGACGTTGGCCGGCGTCGCCCTCGACGTCGGTATCGTCCTGTTCCTCCGCGACACGTCGACCTACGAGGAGCTCATGCCCGGCGACTGCGTCAAGGACCCGGGCGACGAGTTCATCCTGATCCAGAACCAGAGCTGCAACGGGCGCCACGAGCAGGAGGTCTTCGCCACCCTCGACAACCCCGCACCGTCGTCGGCCGCCTACCCGGGCAACGCCGCCCTCCTCGACTACGCCCAGGCCGAGTGCTCCGCCCGCTTCCCCGAGACGGGTACCGTGCCGCCGCGGTCGGAGCTCCAACAGATCGTGTTGTTCCCGTCCCGGTCACGCTGGGCGGACGGCGAGCGCCGCATCGTCTGCCTGGTCGGCCGGGTCGACGACACCCCCCTCACCGCCCCGCTCCAGGGCGTCGTCAACTAGACCCCTGCCGAGGCACACGCCGCTCGTGAACCGCGTCTCCGCCACGACCGCGAGCGTCCCGACCCCGGGTGTCACGGCCCTGGCTGTCGTGGCCGTGGCCATCGCCGCCGCCGGCACCGGGGTGTGGGTGCACCGCAGCACGGCGACGCCACCACGCGTGCTGGTGGCGGGCGAGTCGGCGCTGGTCGCGGTGCCGGCCAACACCACCGAGGCGTCACGAATGGCCACCACCACGACATCGACGACGACCACCACCACAACGGTCGCGCCCGCAACTGATCCGGCCCCCACCACGCCGAACGCCCTGGGGCACGAGACGGCCCGGGTCACCGCCTTCGGCGACTCGGTGCTCCTGGAGGCACGGGACGAGCTGGCGGCGGGCGTGGCCGAGTTCTCCATCGAGGCCGCCATCGGCCGCCAGGTGGTCGACACCATCGAGGCGGTCCACGCCGTGCAGGACAGCGGTGGGTTGACCGACGAGATCGTGGTCCAGATCGGCAACAACGGCCCCGTCACCAGCCACGAGTTCGACGAGATCCTTTCGCTGCTCACCGGCGCCCGGATGGTTGTCGTGGTCAACGTCAAGGTGCCTCGCTATTGGGAGGCGGCGAACAACGAGGTGGTGGCCGAGGGCGTGTCGAGGTGGCCCAACGCCGTGCTCGTCGACTGGTACAGCGTGGGGTCGGACAACCCCGAAGCCCTGCACGAAGACGGCGTGCATCTCCGACCGTACGGTGCGCGGCTGCTGGCGGAGACGATCCTGGCCGCTCTTTAAATGTAGTAGGCAGCGTCGGCCACCCCGACCGCGGTGGTCAGCGCCGCAGGGAACGGTAGGTAGTTCCCCGCCGGATCGGGCGGCGGCCGGGTTCGTGGGTCCCCGGCCGCCGATTGGTGAGCGGTCA
>JBPCJV010000213.1:0-8395 GCA_051004925.1 Acidimicrobiales bacterium
CCTCGGGCTCGTAGGTCCAGTCGGGCCGCTTGCGGAGGTGGCCCACGTCGTAGGTCACCGTGCCGCCGCCCAGGTCGACGATCTTGGGGACCACCAGGTCGGAGCGGGGGGTCGGGCACTCGCCTTCGAGGTGGGCGGCGAACTCGTCGGGAAAGGCGGCCAGGATGCTCGACACCACCAGCTGCTCCTCGGTGCCGAGGTAGCAACGGTTGGCGTCGGTCACCTGGCGCAGCCGGGCGCCGATGAACTCGATGTCGCGGTCGGTGCCGCGGCAGGCCTCGATCTCGGCCAGGCGGTCGGTGATCTCGCCGCTCCCCTGCTTGCAGGGCGGGCACTGGCCGCACGACTCCACCGACAGGAACCGGGAGTACTGGTAGGCCAGCTCCACCATGCACGCGGTCTCGTCGTACACGGCGAACCCGGCGGCGCCCATGCCGCTGCCGACGGCCAGGAGACCCTCGTAGCTGACGGCCGCGTCGAGGTGGTCGGCGGTGATCACCGCGTTGGCCACACCCGAGAACACCGCCTTCACCTGCTGGCCCTCCCGCACGCCGCTGCCCACCGCGTCGATCACGTCGCCGAGGCTCGTGCCCAGCTCGATCTCCCCCACGTCGGGGGCTACCACGTCGCCCACCACGGTGGCCACGACGTGGCCGGGTGACACCGGCGTTCCCATGGCCCGGTGCCAGTCCGCGCCCCGGGCCAGGATGTGGGGCACGTTGCACAGGGTCTCCACGTTGCCGACCAGGGTGGGGTTCGACAGGTGGTCGCCACGATGGCCGGGCTGGGCCTCGTGCGATTCCCACCCGGTCTGGGGCGCGGTGGCGAACAGGCCGTGCTCGAACGGCGGGAGCAGCCGCGGCATGGGGGCGTGGCCCTCGATGACCTCGAGCAGGGCCTTCTCCTCACCGAAGAGGTACTCGTCGGGGCCGGCAACGATGGTGATGGCCACGTCACCGGCCAGGCCGACGGCTGCCATCTCCTCCACCGCGGCGGTGAGGGCGGCGATCTCGGTGGTGAAGCGCTCCTTGACGGCGATGTAGGACTCGCGGGCTCCGATGGCATACCCGGCGATGGCCAGGCCCTCGACCAGCTGGTAGGGGTTGGCCCGCATCAGGGCCCGGTCCTTGAAGGTGGCCGGCTCCCCCTCGGCGCCGTTGGCCACCAGATAGCGGTGGGTGCCGGGCTGCTCCACGACCCCCGCCCATTTCCTGCCCGTGGGGAAGCCGCCCCCGCCCCGGCCCCGCAGCCGCGAGCGCGAGACCTCCTTGATCGTCTCCGCCGGTCCGAGCCTGCGGGCCCGGGCCAGGCCCTCGCCCCCGCCCAGGGCCCGCCACTCGTCGACCGAGGTGACGGGTCGGGCCGGGAGGAGGAACTGCTCGGTCGCCATCGGCCCAGTCTCGCCGCCCTCGCCCGGCACCGCCACGAGCAGCAGCCGTTAGTCTGCCGGCGGCGATGCCCGAGCTTGGGGACCTCAGCCGCCGCTATGGCGACGTGGCGCTGGCAGGGACGGCCCGTCGACCAGGCCGCCCGCCGGCGTTTCGGCTACCTGCCCGAGGAGCGCGGTCTGTACCGCTGACATTTCCCCGACGAACCTCGGGAACCGAACGGGCCGCCGCCGTCGTCCAAGGGGGAACACGGAGGAGGTGCCCGATGGGACCGATGCGGTCAATGAGGAAGTTGGGATGGCCGAAGGCGGCACTGCTGGCGGTGATCGCCGTGGTCGCGGCCGGGGCGGTCGTGGCCGCCGTGGGCGACGGCACCGACGGCACCGACGGCACTGCGACGCGCCAGTCGTCGGGCGTCGCCGTCCCGACGTACGACGTTCCCGGCGGCCCTGACGTTCCCGGCGGCCCTGACGTTCCCGGCGGGCTTGACGTTCCCGGCGGCCCTGACGCTCCCGGCGGAACCGTCGCGTCACCGCCCCAGGCCGGCATGCCCGAGAACGCGGCGTCGGACGCCGGGCCGGCGCCCGACGCCAAGGCCACGGTTCCCAATGCCGGCGTGGCGCCCGAGGGGGCGCTGGGTCAGCCGGGCACGCTGGGCGGCCCGCGTGTGGTGCGCACCGCCGACCTCACTCTGCGGGTGGGTGAGGGGTCGTTCTCCCGGGCCTTCGACAGCGTCACCGCCGCAGCCACGGCCGAGGGCGGGTACGTCTCCGGGTCGACGACCTCGACGGCCTCCGGCGAGGGGCGCGAGGGCCGTCCCCGCTCGGGCGAGCTCACGGTGCGGGTGCCGGCCGACCGGTTCGACAACGTCCGGCGAAACCTGGCCGGGCTCGGCACGGTGGAGCAGGAGCAGATCCGGGGCGAGGACGTGACCGCCCAGATCGTCGACTACGACGCCCGGCTGAAGAGCCTCCAGGCCGAGGAGGACGCCCTGCGCACCCTCGTCGGGCGGGCCACGGCCGTGGGCGAGGTGCTCCAGGTGCAGTCCCAGCTGTTCCAGGTGCGCCAGCAGGTTGAGAGCCTCCAGGCCCAGCGTGACCAGCTCGACCGCCAGGCGTCGCTCGCCGCCCTGCGCGTGTCGCTGCTGGAGCCGGGCGCCGGCGCCGTCACCGAACCGCCGCCCGAGCCCACCGGCCTGGCCCACGCTCTCGACCAGGCCCTTGACGGGTCCGTCGCAGTGATCGGCGGCACCATCGTGGTGCTCGGGTGGCTGGCTCCCCTCGGCCTGGTGGGACTGATCATCTGGGGTGTGTTCCGCCTTCGCCGCCGGGGGGCAGGGCGCGTGGTCCCCGGCGCCTCCGTCAGCTGAGGCTCGTACTCCCCTGAGGCTTGCGGGCGACGACGAACGTGGCCCGCTGCCGCATGGCCAGCCCATCCGCGGTGCGAAGGGCCGCCATTTCGGCGAACGCCTGCTGCCGCAACGCCTCGAGGTCGTCGGGCTCGAGGACCTCGAACAGCGCACGCAGCCCTCCCGACCACGCCCACGTCCACCACGCCCGCTCGTCGGCGAACGAGAACTCGATCTCCTCCTCGCCGACCCGGGCGACGTCGAACCCGGCCGAGGCCAGCACACCGGGCAGGTCGAAGTCGAGCCGGAACGGCACCGCGACGGGTCGAGTGACACGCGGCAGGAACGAACCGAGGAGGGGGCCGAGGAACTCCCACCCGGGTGCCGACAGGATGGGCGCCGAGGCCACGCACCGGCCTCCCGCCCGTAGGGCCCCGAGGACGCGGGCCGCGGCCCGTTCGGGTTCGGGGACCAGGTGCAGCACGAAGCTCACGATGGCGACGTCGAACGCACCGCCGACGACCTCGAGCTTTTCCACGTTCGTGCGCCGCACCGACACGTTGGCCGCGCCCCGTGCTGCGACCTCGGCGGTCAGCCGGGCGACCATCTCCTCGGAGAGGTCCACGCCGAGCACTTCGCCGGTGGGGCCGACGAGCGTTGCCGCGGGGAACAGCGTCGCCCCCCGCCCACTGCCGACGTCGAGCACCCGCTCACCCGGCTCGAGACCGGCGAGATCCACCAGGCGGGCGCCGAACCGGGCGAAGAACGGGATCACGCTGTCGTAGATGGGGGCGGCCCGGCCGAACACGCCGGCCACTTCCTCGGCGTCGTACGTCAGGCGATCGTCACCGGCGCCGGACGAGGCGTCAGTCACGCGCCAGGTACTTCTTGATGCAGTGGACGGCGCCCAGGTTCTGGGCGAACACGTTGTAGTTGCCGAGCTGGACGACGTCGAAGCCCAGGCCCTCCCAGATGGCCCGGTTGGCGTCGTCGGTCGCCCGCAGGTCGCGCCACGGCCCGTGCCCGTAGGTCGGAAGCCAGACCCGCTTCGAGCCTTCGGTGATCTCGACCAGGCAGTTGTTCGAGGTGGCGAAGTACCACTGCCGGTACCGGTCCTGGGGGGAGTCGACGTAGACGCGCGGCAGCGGGGTGCGGATCACCTCGAAGCCGAGGCGGTCGAGCTGGCGGGCCATCTCGTCGAACGAGGGCGCCAGGGCGTGGTCGGGGACGGCGTCGCCCAGGATCTCGCCGGCCATCACGGGTGACCCCACCAGCACTCGGTACCGGCCGGTGCCGGGGTCGCGCCCGGCCAGGCTGAGGAACATGTCGATGTGGAAGATGGGCTGGAGCGAGCCGGCGCCCGCCCCCACCTCCTCGGTCCATTCCTCGCCGTCCTGGCGGAACCGCCGGGGGGCGAGGACGTCGTCGGGGATCGGCCGCGCCAGCCCCACGAAATACAGGTCGCGGTCCCGGCCGAAGGTCCGGCCGAACAGGTCCCGGGCCGCGTCGGCGGGCGCCTGTCCCCCCAGGAGCACGGGCGCGTTCTCCTCCCACGTCTCCAGGGTCCTGGTGAGGTAGTCCGACCCGACGAACACGAAGTCGTCGCCCACGAGCACGTTGCCCCCCTGGAAGTAGAGCGGCACCTGGGTGGCCTGCACGTCGGTGGCCTCGGCCACGTAGTCGGCGATGAGACCGTCGCCGTAGCGGGGGAACGTGAAGGGCTCGACCAGGAACGTCGTCGCCGGGTCCCGGCCGTTGTCGGTCACAGCCACGTACCCGTCCTCGGCCCACACCGAGAACAACAGGTAGTCGGGCGACTCCACGACGGTGGGGCGGTTGTCGGGGCGCTCGCGGTCGATGATCCTCGCCAGGTCGTCGATCACCGACGGGTGGGCCACCACGGTGATGCGGCACCCGCTCGGCAGCGTGCGCAGCAGCTCGGCGTAGGTGGAGGCGATGCCGAAGTCGCCCTCGGCGTAGGAGGGAAAGCAGAACAAGATGTGCTCGAAGGCGCCATGGGCGCTGGACACGATCCGCGGATCGATCGGCGTGGCCGCGCCCACACCGGCCGACACCCCGAAGGCGGTGATCCCCCGGGCCAGGGCGGCCCGCGTCGGCTGCCCGTCGCGGCGGGGAATGCTGGCGGGTGTCGGCCGGTCGTTGACGAAGGCGCTCATGCGCAGATGGTGACCCGCAGGCCGGCTCCAGGCAAGGAGGGCGACAGCGGTTCCCCGAAGTGAGGTAGGACTGACACATGGCCTCTTCGACACCGCCCCACCCGTACGCCGACCTGGAAGGCGACATCGGGAGACTTGTGGCGGGCGAGCACTCCGACCCCCACAGCCTGCTCGGCCTCCACGGCGACCGCATCGTGGCGTCCCGACCAGGGGCCACCGGCGTGCGGGTCGTCGGCAAGGACGGCGGGGTCACGGACATGACCCGGGTTCACGACGCCGGCGTGTTCGCCGCCGACTGCCCCGCGGCGGGCAGCGGGTACCGGCTCCAGGCCCGCTTCGGCGACGGCACGGTCGTCGACTACGACGACCCGTACCGCTTCTGGCCGAGCGTGGGCGACGTCGACCTGCACCTGTTCGGGGAGGGCCGCCACCGGCGGCTGTGGCAGGCGCTCGGAGCCCATGTTCGTATCTACGACGGCGTGGCCGGCACCTCGTTCGCGGTGTGGGCCCCCGGCGCCCGGTCGGTCCGGGTGGTGGGTGACTTCAACCTCTGGGACGGACGCGTGCACCCCATGCGGTCGCTCGGCGCGTCCGGCGTGTGGGAGCTGTTCGTCCCCGGCACCGGACCGGGGGCGCTCTACAAGTACGAGATCCTCACCGGTGCCGACCACCTCACCGTGAAGGCCGACCCGATGGCCTTCGCCGCCCAGGAACCCCCCGAGACGGCCAGCGTGGTGACCGCGTCCACCCACGAGTGGGACGACGCCGAGTGGACGACCACGCGCGACGCCACCGACTGGCTCCATGCCCCGGTGTCGGCCGACGAGGTCCATCTGGGTTCCTGGCGACGGCGACCAGACGAAGGTGACCGGCCCCTCACCTACCGGGAACTGGCCGTGGAGCTGCCCGCCTACGTGGCCGAGATGGGCTTCACCCACGTCAGCCTCATGCCCGTCGCCGAGTATCCGTTTTCCGGCTCGTGGGGATACCAGGTGTCGTCGTACTACGCGCCTACGTCGCGCTTCGGCACCCCCGACGACTTCCGGTTCCTGGTCGACGCCCTGCACCAGCGGGGCATCGGTGTGCTGGTCGACTGGGTGCCGGCCCACTTCCCCCTTGACGAGTGGGCCCTGGCCCGCTTCGACGGCACCCCCCTCTACGAGCACCAGGACCCCCGCCAGGGCGAGCACCCCGACTGGGGCACCCTCGTGTTCAACTTCTGCCGCAACGAGGTGCGCAACTTCCTGGTGTCCAACGCCCTGTACTGGATCGAGGAGTTCCATCTCGACGGCCTGCGGGTCGACGGCGTGGCGTCGATGCTCTACCTCGACTACTCCCGCAAGGAGGGGCAGTGGATCCCCAACACGTTCGGCGGACGCGAGAACCTCGAGGCCGTGGCCATGCTCCAGGAGATGAACGAGGTCGTCTACGGCGAGCACCCCGGCGTTATCACCATCGCCGAGGAGTCGACGTCGTTCACCGGCGTCACCAGCCCCACCTATTCCGGCGGGCTCTGTTGCGGGTTCAAGTGGAACATGGGGTGGATGAACGACACCCTCGAGTACTTCTCCGAGGACCCCGTAAACCGCCGCTACCACCACAACGAGCTGACGTTCAGCATGGTGTACGCCTACAGCGAGAACTTCATGCTCCCCCTCTCCCACGACGAGGTCGTGCACGGCAAGGGCTCACTGCTGGGGAGGATGCCCGGCGACCGCTGGCAGAAGGCGGCCAACGTCCGTGCCCTCCTCGCCTGGATGTGGGCCCACCCCGGCAAGCAGCTCCTCTTCATGGGCGACGAGATCGCCCAGTCCGAGGAGTGGTCACACGACCGCAGCCTCGACTGGCACCTCCTGCAGTACCCGGAGCACAAGGGCGTGCAGGACCTGGTGCGCACGCTCAACCGCGTCTACCGCGACGTCCCCGCCCTCTACGAGCAGGACTCGAGTCCCGACGGCTTCCGCTGGCTCGACGCCAGCGACGCCGACTCCAACGTGCTCTCGTTCCTCCGCCGCGCGGAAGGCGAACCTCCCCTGGCGTGCGTGGCCAACCTGTCCCCGGTCCGCCGCGAGGGATACCGCATCGGCCTCCCCGCCGGAGGCGAGTGGCAGGAGGTGCTCAACACCGACCTCGCCGACCTCGGCGGCAGCGGGGCGACCAACGGCGTGGTGGCGGCGCGTGACGAGCCCTGGCACGGGTTCGACTACTCCGCCGACCTCGTCCTGCCTCCGCTGGGCGTGCTCTGGCTCAGCCCGACCCCGGGTGGTGCAGCCCTCGTGCCCTGAGGGCGGCGATGAGCTCGGGCTTGCGCATCTTGGCCGCCCCCGGGACCTGACCGGCCCGGGCCATCTGGCGCAGCTCGGTCACCGTGAGGTGTCCGTAGGCCACCCCGAGACGGCGTAGCAGGACGAGACTGCGGCCCTCGACCAGTACGACCTCGCCCGCTTTCGCCTGACTGCCCTCGTCGAACGAGTCGGCGGTGTCGAGAACCTTCACCCAGGCCTCGCCGTACCGCTCCGGCGGAAGGGTGAAGTCCAGGGCGTCGTGGTGGGCGTTGAACAGGAACACGAACACGTCGTCGACGATGGGCTCGCCCCGCTCGTCGACCTCGGGGATCGCCTCCCCGTTGAGGAACACGGCGATCGCGTCGCCCACCTCCCAGTCCTCGTCGGTCATCTCCGCGCCGTCAGGGCGGAACCAGGCCAGGTCGATGGCGCCGCGGCTGTGGAGGGACTCGCCTTGGAAGAAGCGGCGCCGGCGGAACACCGGGTGGTGGCGGCGCAGGTCGATGAGCCGGCGGGTGAACGCCACCAGGGTGCCGTCCAGGTCGTCCCAGTCGAACCATGAGGTGACGTTGTCCTGGCAGTAGGCGTTGTTGTTGCCACCCTGGGACCGGCCCATCTCGTCGCCGGCGAGGAGCATCGGGGTGCCCTGGGAGAGCAGGAGCGTGGCCAGCAGGTTGCGCTGCTGGCGAACCCGCAGCGCGAGCACCTCGGGAGCGTCGGTGGGGCCTTCCACCCCGCAGTCCCACGAGCGGTTGTGGTTCTCCCCGTCGGCGTTGCCCTCGCCGTTGGCCTCGTTGTGCTTGTCGTTGTAGGAGACGAGGTCGACCAGGGTGAAGCCGTCGTGGGCGGTGACGAAGTTGATGCTGGCCAGCGGCCGACGCCCGCTCGACTCATAGAGGTCGGAGCTGCCGGTGATGCGGTAGGCGAACTCGCCCAGGGTGGAGGGCTGGCCCCGCCAGAAGTCGCGGATGCAGTCGCGGTACTTGCCGTTCCACTCCGTCCACAGGATCGGGAAGTTTCCGACCTGGTAGCCGCCCGGGCCGACGTCCCACGGCTCGGCGATCAGCTTCACCTGCGAGAGCACCGGATCCTGGTGGATGACGTCGAAGAACGCCGACAGGCGGTCGACGTCGTAGAACTCGCGGGCGAGCGCGGAGGCGAGATCGAAGCGGAACCCGTCGACGTGGCAGTCGATCA
>JBPCJV010000214.1:0-9825 GCA_051004925.1 Acidimicrobiales bacterium
GTTCGCAGCGGCTGCGGCCTTCTCCGATTTCTCCGCCCCTCTCTTCGTCGCTGCGGGGGGGGACGAGGGCGCCCGGCCCCCCCTCGACGCCGCCTTCCGGCGCCTGCCCACGACGACCGAGCAGATCCTGCACCCCCCGCGGTTCTTCGCCCACGAAGAGGCGGCGAAGGTCCCGGCCCCATCTGCGGGCGGGAAGGTGGTCGCCGAGGGGACCCTGGGCGAGCTGGGGCTCATCCTCGTGACCGGCACCGCGGTCCCCGAGTCCGACGCCCTGCGCGCTTCGGCCGGTTGGGCGGGAGACACTTTCCGGGCGTGGAGCGAGGACGCCCGCACCTGCGTCCGCTGGCACATCCGCATGGACTCCCCCGGCGACGCCGCCGACCTGGTGGAGGTCCTGGGATACTGGGCGAACGACAATCCGGGGGCGGTCGTGACCGGGACCGATCCCGTCGAGATCACCAACTGCGCCTGACCCCCCCTCACACCGGCAGGCGAATTACGTGAGGAGATGACCACCGCGTTGGGCAACACGGGTGTAGAGTATTGATCGTGAATAGTTTCACAAACTCTGCTGAGGACTCCGTCGGGCCCGGCACCCCGCTCGGAGGGCCGCTCGGGCCCACGCGGATTCCGTTCAGCCCCGTGGACGAGGCCGTCCACCTGCTGGAGACCGAAGCCGCCCCGTGGAGCATCCAACTGGAGGTTGCCGTCGAGGGCCACCTCGACGAGGATCGCCTGCGCTCGGCGTTCGACCGCGCCCTCGCCGTGCACCCGATGGCTCGCGCCCGCAAGGTGGCCTCGCGCCCCACCCAGCACCACGACCAGTGGGAGATCCTCCCGGAGCCCGAGCACGACCCCCTGCGCGTCGTCGACTGCGCCGACGACTCCGAGCTCGACGCGGCGCGCGCCGAGCTCCAGAGCCTGGCCGTGCCGCTGGCCGAGGCGCCTCCCCTGCGCGCCCGCCTCGCCCGCCACCCGCGCGGCGACGTCGTGATGCTCAACGCCAACCACGCGGCGATGGACGGCTACGGCGCCCTGCGCCTGCTGTACTCGGTCGCCCGGAGCTACGCGGGCGACCACGACCCCACGCCCGCCCCGGCCCACGAGGCGCGCGAGTACCCGGATCGCCTGGCCGCCGGCGGCTTTTGCGCCTGGCTGCGCCGGCGCCTGGCCCTGGCCGAGAAGCTACGCGACATCGTCGCTCCCCCGGCCCGGTTGGCTCCGGAAGGGGCGAGCGGGGAGGCCGGGTACGGCTTCCACCACGTGGCCCTGTCGGCCGCCCACACCCGGGCCCTGGTCGGCCTCGAGCACCTCGGCACCGTGAACGACGTCCTGCTCGGTGCCCTCAACCTGGCCATCGCCGGGTGGAACGCCGAGCACGGCCGCCCCTGCGGGCGGATCGGTGTCCTGGTGCCCGCCAACCTGCGACCCACCCAGTGGCGACAGGACGTGGTGGGGAACTTCACCCTGCCCGCCCGGGTCTCCACCAGCCCCCGCGACCGGCGGACGGCGGAGACCACCCTGCGGGCGCTGACCTCGCAGACGGGGCGCAAGAAGAAGACGGGCATGGGCACGGCGCTCGTCGTCGGCCTGGGCGGCGCCCGCCGCCTGCCTCTGTGGGCCAAGCAGGCCATCGTCGCCCTCATGCCCCTCACCGGCAACCGCCTGGTCGACACCGCCATGCTGTCCAACATGGGCCACGTGGCCGAACCGCCGTCGTTCGGCCCCGACGCGGGCCGCACCGTCAGCGTGTGGTTCTCGCCCCCCGGCCGGATGCCGCTCGGCCTCACGCTGGGGGCGGTCACCGTCGGCGGCCGGCTGCACCTGTCGTTCCGCTACCGCCACCGGCTCTTCGGCCCCGAGGCCGCCCGCCAGTTCGCCGACCGCTACCTGGCCGAGCTGGCCGCCTTCACCGGCGACCGGGGATCCGAGCGGCTGGCCTCCTAGTCGACGCTCGACCCTTCCGGTTATTCGGGGAGACGGCAGTAGGCTGGGGGCATGAAGATCGGAATCGTCGGCAAGGGCGGGGTCGGCAAGACCACCCTGTCGTCGCTCATCTGCCAGACCTACGCCCAGCGGGGCCAGCGGGTGGTGGCCATCGACACTGACTCCAACCCCAACCTGGCCATGAGCCTCGGCCTCGACGAGGAGACGGCCAACCACGCGCCCCTGGTCCCGCGTTCGCTCGTGGTGGGGGCGGGCGACGGAAGCCTCACCCCGGCCGCCCTGCTCGAGGAGTACGGCCTGCGCACGCCCATCGGCGTCACCCTGCTGCACGCCATGCGGGTGGAGCAGGCGGGCGCGGGTTGCACCTGCATGTCGCACGCGACCGTGCGCAGCCTGCTCGGCATGGCCATGGAGGAGGAGGCCGACGTCACGCTGGTCGACATGGAGGCGGGCCTCGAGCACCTCAGCCGGGCGGGCGGCACCCTGGCCTACGCCGACGTGCTCCTCATGATCATGGAGCCCACCCGCAAGTCGATCCTCACCGCGGCGCGCACGGTGCCGCTCGCCGAGGAGCTGGGCATCCCCCGGGTCTACGGCGTGGGCAACAAGGCCCGCCTGCCGGCCGACGCCGAGTTCTACGCGATCGTGTCCGCCGAACAGGGCGTTCCCCTCGCCGGCGTCGTCCCGTTCGACGCGGCCGTCCCCACCGCCGACCGGCGGGGCGTGGGGCTGACCGCCGGACAGGCACCGGAGATCCGGGCCGCGGTGTCGAGCATCCTCGAGGTCGTCGACTCGCAGGAGTTGCACCAGGCCGCCCTCGACCGGCGGCGCCAGCGACTCCCCCTGCTCAGCTCGTAGGGCGCCGGGCGCCTCAGCGGGGCGGCTGGAGCCTCTCGTCAGTGTGCTCCTCGTCGGCGAGGAGGGATCGCGCCACCTCGACGGCTTCGGCCAGGGCGTCCATGGCCGTGGCGCCCGCGGCGATCCGGGTGGCGACGAAGCGACCGGCGACGAAGGTCGACAAGGGGGCGAAGCGACGTTCCGTGCCGTGCGCCACCTCCCGGGCCAGGTCGAGGAGCACATCGGCCTCGGCGCCACCCAGGTCCTCTCCCAGGGCCTGGGCGTAGCGGCGGGGCCAGTCGGGCTCGGGCGGTGCCTGTGGCTCGCCCTGCCCCTGTCGATGATCACTCATTGGCGCGCCCCGATCAGGTGCCGGGCCCGGTCGAGGTCGGCGGGACGGTTGACGTTCAGGGTGGCCGCGGGGCCGAGCGCCACGGTGACGACGTCCGCCGGGAGCAGCCGGGTCGCCGGCAGGCCCGACAGCGCCGGTGACCCCGCCATCCCGGCCGGCACCGCGGCCAGCTCTGTGAGGCAGGCCTGGAGGGCCATCGACCGGTGCACGGCCAGCAGCGGGTGCGGCCGGCCCTCGTCGTCGACGGCCGCGGCCGCCCGGGCGGAGGGGTCGGCCAGGGCCTCGAACAGCAGCGCCACGTGGGCGGTGGTGAGCAGGGGCAGGTCGGCGGCGAGTACGGCCACCGCGGTGTCGTCGTCGATCGACATCGTCGTAGCCACTGCGGCGAGGCCCGCGGCCACCGCCGGGACAGGTCCCCCACCAGGTTCGGCTTCCACGGTGAAGGCCACGTCGGGCACCCCTGTCGCTCGCGCCGGCCCGACGACCACCACCGTCTCGCAGAGCGGGCGGGCCGCGGCCAGCACGTGGTCGAGGATCGGGCGGCCACCCACGTCGAGGGCCAGCTTGTCGATGCCTCCCATGCGCCGGGCCGACCCGCCCGCCACGACCACGGCGGCGAAGCGGCTGGGGCCTCCCGGCACGGTGGTCATCGCCCGCAGACGCTACCGGTTGGCCGAGCGTGGGCCACCTCGGCAGGCGCCGGGACCCCGCGACCCGGGAGTGTCGCGGGGTCCCGGAGACCTTCAGCCCCACCATCGGCAGGGAGGCGGCAGACCTGAAGCCTGGGCCCGAGCGGCCCTCTGAGCGGGGAGCCTGGGCCCGAGCGGCCCTCTGAGCGGGGAGCCTGGGCCTGAGCGGCCCTCTGAGCGGAACGGCTGGCATGCTGTCGACGTGGGACCGCGGGAGGAGGTGGAGGCGAAGCTCGGCGCCGTGCGCGCCTGGCTGGCGCATGAACGCCGGGAAGGCGCCCTCTTCGGCTCGCAGGCCGACTTCGCATGGCTCACGGCGGGAGCCGACGATCACGTGTCGCTGGACGCCGCCGCCGGGGTGGCGTCGCTGCTGGTCACGGCGGACGACTTCTTCCTGCTCACCAAGAACAACGAACGGCCCAGGATCGCCGACGAAGAGGTGGCCGGCCTCGACCTGACGATGGTTGAGTGGCCCTGGTACGACCCCGACGGGCTGGCCGCCGCGGTCGCCCGCCTCTGCCCCCCCGACAAGGCGGTGTCCGACATCGGCCACGGCGGGGTCGCCCCCGCTCCGCCCAGCTTGGCCGCCCTCCGCTTCACGCTCCTCCCCGCCGAAGTCGAACGCTTCCGCCGCCTCGGCGTCGACGCTGCCGAGGCGGTGGAGGCCGCCTGCCTCACCGCCCGTCGCGGCGACGCCGAGACCGACGTGGCCGCCGTACTGGCTCGCGAGTGCGGACGGCGCGGCATCCTCGTCCTGGTGAACCTGGTCGGCGCCGACGCCCGCATCGACGCTTACCGCCACCCGGTGCCCACCTCGCACCGCGTCGACCGCACACTGCTCGTGGCCCTCACCGGCCGCCGCCACGGCCTGCACGCCTCCCTCACCCGCATGGTGGAGTTCGGCGAGCCCGACGCGCGACGGGCGGCCCACCATCGCGCCTGCCGCCGGGTCGATACCCGCTACCTGCTCGAGAGCCGGCCCGGCGCCGCCCTGGTCGACGTGTTCGCCCGAGGCGTGGAGCAGTACGAAGCCGAGGGGTTCGCCGACGAGTGGCGCCTCCACCACCAGGGCGGCACCACCGGCTACGCAGGGCGGGAGGTGTTCGGGACCCCTTCCGCCGACCATCGCCTCGACGCCAACCAGGTGGTGGCCTGGAACCCGTCGATCACCGGTGCCAAGTCGGAGGACACCGTGCTCGTCACCGACAACGGGCCCGAGGTCCTCACCCGTACCGCGGCCTGGCCCCAGGAGCGGGTGGAGCTGACGGGGGGCGCCATGGACCGGCCCGTGATCCTCGGCCGGGCCCGAGCGGCCCTCTGAGCGGAGTGCCGGGCCCGAGCGGCCCTCTGAGCGGGGTGACGGGGTCGCTGAACGGGCCTTTCGGTCGAGCCTTGCCGACTACGCTGCCGGCACCGAACACATCCGTATCACGAGAGGAAGAACAACCACATGCTTCGTCGATTGGCTGCTCCCGTTTCCGCTCTTGCCCTGGCAGGCTTTCTTGCCGGTGCGGTACCCGCCGGCGCCAACCACAACGTGACAAAGACCTTCACCACCCAGCTGACCGGTGCCCAGGAGGTTCCCGGTCCCGGCGACCCCGACGGCTCAGGGGTGGCCCGGGTCACCGTTGACACGGCCACAGGCAGGATCTGCTACGTCGTCCGCGTCGCCGACATCGCCCCGGCCACGGCGGCCCACATCCACGAGGCGCCGCCTGGGGCGTCGGGTCCCGTTGTCCAGGGCCTCATCGCTCCGACCCGTGGCCGCTCGGCTGCCTGCGTCACCAACTACGCCCTGGCCGCCGATATCGCTGCGGACCCGGGCGACTACTACGTGAACGTGCACAACCCCGCCTACCCGGGCGGAGCGGTACGGGGCCAGCTCTAACCGACAACGTCGAACGAGGGCCCGGCCACCACGGCCGGGCCCTCATTCTTTTCGCAACCGTTCATCGGCCGCCGGTAGCGCAGTGGCTCAGCCACCCTGGCTGGCGGCGAGCTTCTTCCGTTTCCTCGAGATCGACCTGGAGGGCGTTCGGCGGGGCCGAACGGCGGGCTGGGGTGCCCCCGGCCGGGTAGCTGCGGCCACGGCCGGCCCACCCACGGGCTCGCCTTCGTCGTCACCAGGCCGGGTGGTGGGCTGGCCGGGCGACAGACCACCGGCGAGGGTCCACCCGGGGGGCGGGGGATGCTCCGAGGAGCGTGCGAGTGTCTCGATCTGCTGGGTCACGTCGATTTCGATTTCCTCACGCGACATGGTCTTTCCGAATATCGCATTCAACATTTCGAGGCATCCCTTCTCTGAAAGAACGTCGGCAGGAATGGTTGGACGAGAGCGGCGAGCATGGACGAGACAAGTTGGAGCGCAGCACGACCGACTTGGGTAAATCGACCACTTGCCCGCCCGCCTCGAGGGGGCAACTCCGGAGCCTCACTTCTCAGTATCGCGTAGTCGAACCGCCCCCGCCATAATTGTTCGAACCGGTAGGACACCCAGGAGCAGAGCGTCACTCACGTGGTGGCGGCGGCTGCAGCTCCTCGTCGGTGGGGGGAGCCAGGTTGGCGAAGGGTGCACTCGCCACCGGCGTCTCCTTCCACTCATAGGGCACGAGGTCGGGCCCCAACCGGTGGCCGGCGTCGGTGTCTTCGCCCGGTTCGTGCCGGAAGTGGGCGGCGTACCAGACCACCAGGTCCTGGCGCTCCACCGACTCGCCGGACACCATGCGGTCGAGGTTGGCCCGCGACAGGACGGGGTCCTTGGTGAAGCCCTGGCCGTCGTCGATCTCGTCGGGGTCGTAACGCAGGATCCAGACGTCGCCCGCGCCGTACTCGTCGGCAAGGCCGTCGTTCGGGCCGGGACGGATGGCGTAGCCCTGCGACGCCCGGGTGTTGCGCACCCGCCAGTAGCGGCCGTGGTCGGCGCTGCGGTCGCGGCGGACCTCCAGTTGCACGGTGTGCCAGTTCGACGTGCCCACCAGCGGCGGGTCGTTGTACTCCTGCACCACATTGCTCTCGGCACCCAGGATGTCGAAGTCGAAGCGCCAGTAGGCGTGGTGGTGGTGCACCTGGCAGGTGCACGGGTTCCGGGCGGCGGCGAACCCGAAGCGGGGGCGGATGGTCCCGTCGGCCGCCAGCCGCCACTCGCTCACGTAGCGGTACCAGCCGGCCTGGATCTGGCTGGCGATCACCACCTCGTCGCCGTCGACCCACAGGGCGACGCCGCGGTAGTCGCCACCGTCGGTGCCCGTCTCGAGGATGGTCTGCGCCGGCGACGGGCACAGCCGGAACCCGGCCACCGGGTCGGCGCCCGGGGCCGAGAAGCAGCTCTCCTCGTGCTGCCAGTCGCGGTACGTGGGCCCGCAGCCCGCGGCGGCGCCGTCGGACCCGTAGGCGACGTTGAGGATGGGGACGTGGGCCCGGGTGAGCACCCGCTGGCCCTTGTAGTCGACGTTGCGCAGCTCCACGCCCGAGCCGTTGGTGCCCGACGACGCCGAGGGCCGCACCACGACTAGGTCCCAGAGCACACCGTCGCCCCGGCGGACGCGGACGCGGGCCTGGCGGTCGCCCGGGTTGGGCTCGCAGGACGGCCCGGGCGGGGCACCACAGTCGGCCGACGACGGCCGGGCCACCCCGGACGGGTCCCGGAAGATCTCGGCGTCGCCCGTGCGCACGCCCACGATCCGGTGGCCGGCGACGGCCGGCGCCCCATCGTCCTCCTCGGCGGGACGTCCGTCGGCTGGGGCCTGAGCGTCCCCCTGCGCGGGATGGCCGTCAGCCGGAACGGTGCGCAGGCCCACGGCGATGACCCGGTCGACGGTGCCGTCGGCATTGTCCACGTTGAGCAGCGGCGGCATCGGGCGGTAGGCGTACGCCCCCTCGGCGGCCAGCAGGGCGCCCAGCTCGGGGTCCTCGCGCAGGATCGACACGGCCCAGCGATGCTCGTCGTCGCTCGGCGGCCACTGGGCGGCGCTGGCGAGGAGCTCGGTGCTCGCGATGTCGTCGAGCCAGCCCCGCACGCGGGCCGCCCGCCCGGTCGTGGTGTCGTGCACGAGCGTGGTGAAGCGGGTACCGCCGTCGTCCTTGTCGGACAGGTCGAAGCCCAGGAGCCAGAGGTCGCCGGCCGGGAAGTGCCGACGCAGGAGGGGGTGGCGGAGGATGGCCTTGGTCACCGAGGCGTGGGCGCCCTCGTGGGTCTCGTCGGGGATGACCTCGATCTCCAGGCCACCCGACGGCGGCGTGGCGCCGTCGCCCGCCTGCGCCCCCGTGCTGTCTGCCTCCGGCATGTGCTGATCGACCTCCGAGAGTCGGGTACCCGCAGATGGCGGGTGCCGCCTTTCTACCCCCCCGACGGTCGAGGCCCGGTCGGCCGCCAGCGCACCACGGCCGCAGGCAGGGTGGCCACGGGCGTCCGCAGGGCGTGGGCGGGCCCGACCAGCCACGAGCGCAGGAGCCGGCGGAGCTCCTCCCGCGTCTCGGTCGTGTCGGGAAGCGCGAGCAGGTCTCGGTAGTCGTCCACCGCCTCGCCCAGCGAGGCGAACCGGGCCCGGTTGGGCACCTCGACGATCTCCACCTTGGCGTCGATGCCCATCTCCCGCAGCACGTCGGCGACGTCCAGCCAGGTGGGTCCCGGGCGGCGGGGACGTCCGTGGAAGTGGCGCCACAGCGGGTCGACGATGGCGTCGTTGGTGAAGGCCCCGAGGTACAGCAGGGCGTGGCGGCGGGCGGTGGCGTCCATCTTGGCCAGGAAGGCGGGGGCGTCGGCCACCACGGGCAGCACGTACGACGCGAAGACGACGTCGGCCGGCTCCACGTCGACCTCGTCCCACCGACCGGCGGCCACGGCTACGTTGGCCAGACCCCGCCGGCGGGCCTGTTCCCGCAGCAGGTCGAGCATCGCCCGGCTGGGATCGACGGCCACCACCCCGGCCACCCGCGGGGCCAGGGCCAGGGCGAAGCGGCCCGGCCCGGAGCCCACGTCGATCACCGTCGTGCGCGATCCGGTCAGCCGTCGTAGCCGGGCCAGGAAGGCGTCGCCGGTGAGCGGATCGGACAGGCAGGCCGCGAAACGGTCCGCCCGCCGGTCCCAGTACCCGCCGTCGGTCGGACCGGAACGGCCGGGATCGAGACGCTCGATCTCGGCCCGGCGGGCCCGCACCAGGGTGCGCCAGCGCCTGGCTGCCTCCCCCGCCCCCGTCACAGCCGCCAGTCTCGCGGAGTTGTCGGCGGCAGGCACCCGTTCGGTGATTCGCCGAGGGAGCGAGCGAGGACTTACCTTTGCGGTCATGACCCAGGAGCCCGGCGACGACCTGACCCGGCTGGTCCACCGGGTGACCGAGGTCGACCTCGGCCCCGAGACCACCTTCGACGGCGGCCGTCTCACCGTCTCGACGGAATCGGCACGCGCGTGCTTGGCCGACGCCGCCCTCGGCGACGTGCGCATCTCCTGGGTGTCGCCCGGCGAGTCGGCGCGGATCGTGAAGATCCTCGACGCGGTGGAGCCCCGGACGAAGGGACCGGGAGGCGGCGGCGTCTTCGCCGGCTTCGTCGGCCCGGAGCGGCTGGGCGGCCGGGGGGTCACGCACGTCATGCGCGGAGCTGCGGTCGTGGCCGCCGGCTACCTGCCCCGGGCGCAGGAGGCGGTGGTGGAGATGTCGGGGCCGGCAGCCGCGTTGTCACCGCTCGGCGCCACCCACAACCTGGTCGTGGAGTTCACCCCTGCCGACGGCGCCGCGTGGGAGGACGTCGACGTGGCCCTCCGTAAGGGGATGCTGGCCCTGGCCGTCCACGTGGCCGACGCCGCCCTCGAGGCACCGCCCTACGCCGAGGAGCACTTTCCGGCACCCACGGCGCCGATGGCTGGCCGCGACCGCCCCCGGGTCGGCGCGGTCACCAACCTGCAGACGCAGGGGACGTTCAAGGACACCTTCGTCTACGGCCGCAGCTTCTCGGGCGGCCTGCCCACCCTGCTCGACCCCGGCGAGATCGACGACGGGGCGGTGG
>JBPCJV010000215.1:0-8826 GCA_051004925.1 Acidimicrobiales bacterium
CCCGAAGTAGATGTCGGGCGTGACCACCGGAACCAGGGTCGTCGTGGTCGTCGAGGTCGAGGAGGTCGACGACGACGTGGTGGTCGTCGGAGACGTCGTGGTCGTCGGAGACGATGGCTGGACCACCGTGCCGTCGGGGCGGATCACGAACGTGGGCTCGCATCGGCCGCGCCGGCCGAGCCCTGGGTGGCGACGAGTAGTGCAGCCCCGCTCGACAAGGCCACGAGCAGCGGAAGGGCCAGCCTGGCACCCAACGTGCGGCGACGGATGGTCATGGCGGAGTACCCCCCTGTCCCCGAGTCTGCGGACATCCTAGGTCACTCGATCATTGCGGGGCCGGGGGCCACCTGTCAGAATCCTTGCCGGATCGCGCCTCGGGCGCGGGCGGGGCCGGCGGGCATTTTCGACGGACTACAGGAATTTCGACGGACTACAGAATGAGGTCACCATGCTGGGGAATCGCGGAGAAGGCGTGAACAAGCGGCGAGGCGCATGTCTCATCGCGGTCGTGGCCGTGGCTGCGGCAGGGGTCGGGCTGGCGGGAACGTCGAGCGCCGGCGTTGCGAGCGTGACGGGAAGCGCCTTCGGGTACTCCGCATCCGACATCACCATTTTCGGCGACCCGCAGCCGGCGATCGGACCCACGCCGATCGTCACGCTGCCCCCCGGTGGTTCGGCCGACGAGATCAAGGCCGAGGCCGGGAGCGGGAGCGTGATATACGGGCCCGCCACCCTGTTCACCTCAGGCGTCATCAGGGTCGGCACCGTGGGCACGCCCGGCCCCGAGGGACAGGCGCAGAGCCTCGTGTCGATCTTCGACGTCGGGCAGTCGAACGCCGGTGAGCTCATCTACGCCGGCCACATCTCGGCCGACTGCATCGCCAACGAGTTCAATCTCCCCAACTTCGCCTACGGCCAGGCATCGTTCTCGGGACCGGGCGACCCGGTGGCGCCGAATCCGGACTCCGCCACCCTGCGGATCTCCGACGGAGACCCCAACGTACAGGGGGACGAGGTGTACTACGAGATCCCGCAGTCCCCGGAACCAAACACGGTGGTCAACGGGCAGATCGAGAGCGCGGGCGACTCCTTCCAGGTCATCTTCAACGAACAGACCTTGAGCCCCGACGGCGCCGCCATCACCGTCACCGCGGCCCACGTGCGTCTGCTCGGGCCCAACGTCACCGGTGACCTGTACATCGGCCAGGTGAGCTGCGGCGTCATCTCCACCGGGAGCACGTCGACCACGACCAGCACCTCGACCACGACCAGCACGTCGACCCCGTCCAGCACCTCGACCACGGTGCCGCCAACCGGCCCAATGTGTGAAGGCCGGCCGGCCACCATCGTCGGCACGCCCGGCCCCGACGCGTTGGCGGGCACCAACGGACCCGACGTGATCGTGGGGCTCGCGGGACACGACAGGATCGCCGGCCGCGAAGGTAACGATGTCGTGTGCGGTGGTGGCGGGAACGACCTCATCGAGGTGGGTGCCGGAAACGACAGGGTCAACGGTGGCGCCGGCGACGACAAGGTGGTGGGTTCATCGGGCCGCGACGTCCTGCGAGGCGCGGGGGGGAACGACACCCTCTCCGGAGGCGACGGCGACGATGTGCTCAACGGTGGCGCCGGCACCGACACCTGCGTCGGTGGCCCGGGAACCAACACCTTCTCCAGCTGTGAGCGCTGACCGGCCGACCTGCGGTCCTCGCCCTATCAGCTCTTGAAGAGGAAGTCGGCCTCCTCCTCGTCGACCAGGAGGCCGACCTCCTCGCGGAGCAACTGGTGCTCCGCCAGGTTGGGATCGGGGTCGACGATGGCGAAGGCCACCTCGCGGGCCCTCACCACCCACTCCTTGTCCCTACGAAGAGAAGCCAGCTTGAGGTCGCTGCGTCCCTTCTGCCGGGTGCCGAGCACCGTGCCCTCACCCCGGATCTCGAGGTCGACCTCGGCCAGCTCGAAGCCGTCGGTGCTGCGCTCCAGGGCGGCCAGGCGCTCCTCGCTGTCGGGGGTGGTGGCGGCGCCGACGAGGTAGCACCACGAGCGGTCGGCCCCCCGGCCGACCCATCCCCGGAGCTGATGGAGCTGGGCCATGCCGAAGCGGTCGGCGTCCTCCACAACCATGACGGTGGCGTTGGGGACGTCGACACCCACCTCGATCACCGTGGTGGCCACGAGCACGTCGATCTCGGCGGCCCGGAACGCCGACATGACGGCCTCCTTCTCCTTCGACGGCATCTGGCCGTGGAGCAGGCCCACCCGGAGGTCGGGCCACACCTCGGCCGACAGCCGGGCGTGCTCCTCGGTGGCCGAGCGAGCCTGGATCTTCTCGGACTCGTCGACGAGTGGGCACACCACATAGGCCTGGCGCCCGGCCGCCACCTCCTCGGCCACCCGACGGTGGGCCTCGGCCTCGTCCTCGGTCGTGCGCAGCCACTTCGTCTCGATCGGCGTCCGCCCCGGAGGAAGCTCATCGAGCACGGTGACGTCGAGGTCGCCGTAGACCGTCATGGCCGCGGTGCGGGGGATCGGCGTGGCCGTCATCACCAGCACATCGGGGTCCTGGCCCTTGCCCCGCAGGGCGGCGCGCTGCTCGACACCGAAGCGGTGCTGCTCGTCGATCACCACAACGCCGAGGGACCGGAACGCCACCTGCTCCTCGAGCAGGGCATGGGTACCGACGAGCAGGTCGACGCTGCCGTCGGCCAGGCCGGCCACGATGCGGCCCCGCTCCGACGCCGTCGTGCGGTTGGTGAGCAGGGCCAGCCGCAGCGGGCGGTCACCGGTGAGCGTGGCGTCGTCGCCCACCGTGAGGTCGCCCAGCAGGATGCGCATGCCCACCCCGTGCTGCTCGGCCAGCACCTCGGTGGGGGCCATGAAGGCGCCCTGGTACCCGCCCTGCACCCCCGCGAGGAGGGCGGTGACGGCCACGAGCGTCTTGCCGCTGCCCACGTCGCCCTGCAGGAGCCGGTGCATGGGGTGGGGGCCGGCCAGGTCGTCGGCGATTTCGGCGTTGGCGCGCTGCTGGGCGCCGGTGAGGGAGAAGGGCAGGGCGGCATGGAAGCGGTCGACGAGTGCGCCGGAGGTGGTGTGGCGGATGCCCGTGGCCTCGCGCTCCACCGCCCGCTTGCGCATGACGAGGGCGAGCTGGAGGCGAAGAAGCTCGTCGAGCACCAGCCGGCGCCGGGCCGTCTCCGCCGCCCCCATCGATTCGGGGTTGTGCACGTGGGCCATGGCCCACGTGCGATCGACCAGGTCGAGGCGCTGGCGCCATTCCCAGGGGAGGGGGTCGGCGAACTCCCCGGCGCGGGCCAGGCCCTCCTCGATCAGCGTGGCCAGCTCCCAGGTGGTGAGGCCCGCCTTCTCCGACTGGGAGTAGATGGGCACGATGCGCCCGGTCCGGTCGCCGACCAGGTCGACCACGGGGTTGGACACCTGAAGGCGCCCGCGGAAGGTGTCGAGGCGCCCGAACAGGACGGCCTCGGTGCCCACCGACAGCTGGCGGGCCCGCCACGGCTGGTTGAAGAACACACAGTGCAGGTAGCTCGACCCGTCGAACACATCGATCTCCACCATCGTCCGCCGCTGGCGGGTGCGGCGCGACTGCACCCGCTTCACCGTGGTCAGCACCAGCGCCTCCTGGCCGACCTTGAGGTCGCGGATGGCGGCCTGGCGGGTGCGGTCGAGGTAACGGCGGGGGTAGTGGGTGAGCAGGTCGAGCACGCTGGTGATCTCCATGGCCGCCAGGGCCTCGGCCTTCTTGGGCCCCACGCCGGCCAGCACGGTGACGGGAAGCTCGGCGAGCTGCGAGAGACGCCGGCTCACTCGATGCTGAGCAGCCAGGCGGCCAGGGGCTGGCCGCCGTCGTGGACCTCGACGGCCACACCGGGGCGGTGACGGTCGAGCCACTCGGTGATCCGCAGCGTGCCGTCGGCCGACGACCCCTCGCCCTCCACCACGGTCACGAGCTCGTGGTTCTCGCCGACGAGCCGGTCGAGCAGGGCACAGGCGGCGTCGGCCGCGCTTGGTGCCACCACGGCGATGCCCGCCGGGGTGACCCCCAGCCAGTCGCCGGCTTTCACCGGTCCTGCGGCGGTGGACGCCTCGCGCACGGCCTGGGTCACCTCGGCCGTGGTCACCTGGCCGCAGGCATCGGCCATGGCCGCCACGTTGGTCTCGGCGTCGGTATCGGCGTCGTAGGCCAGGAGGGCGGCGAAGGCGGCGGTGACGCTCGTCGTGGGGATCACC
Source organism: Acidimicrobiales bacterium (assembly GCA_051004925.1). GTDB lineage: Bacteria > Actinomycetota > Acidimicrobiia > Acidimicrobiales > AC-14 > DATAQC01. The sequence goes on from JBPCJV010000215.1 coordinate 4,249, forward strand.
CGGACCGGCCTGGCGGCCGACGCCGCCGCCTGCTCGGCCACCGCCACCACGTTCTTGTTGTTGGGCAGCACGATCACCTCCTTGGCCGCGATGTCATCGACGGCCGCGAGGATCTCGGCGGTCGACGGGTTCATCGACTGGCCGCCGGCCACCACGCGCCCCACGCCGAGGTTGCGCAGGATGCGACCGATTCCCTCTCCGGCGCCCACGGCCACGACCCCCGTCGCCACCGGCACCTCTTGCTCCGGGGTCGGGGGGTTGGCGGCCGTCGTGGCGTTCCCGCACGCCACATGGGCGACCTGGTCGCTGAGGTCGGTGACCTCGATGCGGTATGGCCTTCCGGCGCGGATGCCCGCCTCCACCGCGGCGCCGATGGCGTCGGTGTGCACGTTGCAGTTCCGTGTGCCCTCGCCCCCTACCACCACGATCGAGTCGCCGAGGCCGTCCCAGCAGGCCTTGAAGTCGTCGAGAGCGGTGTCGGGGGCCTCGAGGAGGAACATGACCTCGTAGCGCGGCCCGCCCCCCACCTCGTTCTTGTCGCGTTGATCGACGCCCAGCGTCGTCGAGCGCGAAAAGTTCGGTGTGTCGGCCTCGGCCGGAGGGTCGGACACAGGCCGGCCCGCGATCACGTTGAGCAGCACCTCGAAGAGCAGGACCAGCCCGGCGCCGCCGGCGTCGACCACCCCCGCCTCGGCCAGCACGGCAAGCAGCTCAGGGGTGCGGCGCAGCGCGTCGCGGGACGCGGCGGTGGCGTCGTCGAGGACGTCGACGAGGGGCGCGTCCCCCCGGGCGACGGCGGCCTCGGCGGCCTCCCGGATCACGGTGAGGATCGTGCCCTCGACGGGGTGCATGACGGCCCGGTAGGCGGCGTCGCTCGACTCGGCGAGCGCCTGGGCGAGGGTGGTGCCGTCGGCCGCCTCGACCTCGCTCAGGCGGTTGGTGAGGCCCCGAAGCACCTGCGACAGGATGACCCCGGAGTTGCCGCGGGCCCCCATCAGCGAGCCGTGGGCCACCGCCCGGCACACCGCCGCCATGCCGGCATCGGCCGAGTCCTCCGGCAGCTCGGCTACCACCGACTCCAGGGTGAGGGCCATGTTGGTGCCGGTGTCGCCGTCGGGGACGGGATAGACGTTGAGGCGGTTGAGGGCTCCCCGGTGAGCAGCCAGGGCGTCGCGGTAGCCCACGATCACGGCACGCAGGTGCTCGGGGCCCAGGCGGTCCAGCACCTCCATCAGCCTGGCATCGTAATGGAGGGCCGACACCGCGTTTGGCACGCCGGGCGGATCGGAGGCTCCCAGATCGTCGTGTAGTCTCGGCGGCTATGGCATCGGTATGCGAGGTCTGCGGCAAGCACCCCTCGTTCGGCATGAGCGTGAGTCACTCCCACAAGCGGAGCCGGCGTCGCTGGAACCCCAACATCCAGCGGGTGCGGGCCATCGTCAAGGGCGCGCCCGTGCGCCTGTCGGTGTGCACGTCGTGCATCAAGGCCGGCAAGGTCACCAAACCAGCCCGCCGCGTCTCTGCCGGCTGAGTCACCCGCGCTCACCTCATTCCTGATTCCTGGCCGACGACGAAACCTCATCTTCAGGGCTAACTCGAACGGCAGATTCCCTGGGCGCCGGGGGCGGCCAGTCGACCGGGAGCTTCACCTTGGAGAGCATGGCGACACGGTACGGCCGCCGGCCCTCTGCGTCAGGCTGCGTCCATGTGGACGTGAACATCCTGTCGGGCTCGATGCGGGCGTAGGTCGGGCCGGCGCGCCCGTGCACGGTGACGGCCAACTCCTCGCCGGGAAGGTGGGTGGCGTTGACGTGGGGCCGACGGCGGATTGTGGCGGAACCTCACCGACTCGGGTGACGACCGTCGCTGCGATCGAGCACCTCCTGCAGCCTCGCGATGTCGCCGGGCGTCTCGTTCATGCCCCATTCACCCAAGGTGCTGGTGCTCGCGTTGCTGAACGCACGCGGCGGCGAACGCCGGATGCAGGTTGGTGAGGGTGACCCACCGCCGCGACGCGTCGAGCCTCACGCCCACCAGATTTGTGCTCATCCGCCACTGGCCGATCAGGACCGTCACCATCGCTGCAAAGAGACACACGAACGCGAGCAACGCACCGGCCGTTCCGAGGTTCGCCCACGCCGTCAACCACAGCAGGCCGACGACGGCGACCGCGCCGAGGACGATCGCACCTTTCCAGAGGCGCCGCCCCTTCACGAACCTGTCGTAGGCGGCCTGGGAGTACGGCACCTCGACGGCGAGGTGCTCACCCGAGTCCCGGCCCGCGAGGAACAGGAGCACGATCCACCCGAGGGGCCCCGCGAGGATCAGGAGCCAGAGGATACCCAGACGGGCGGATCCGCCGATCTCCTCGACGATGCGGAACCGGCTCGTCGTGGCGACGCCGTCCTGGGCGCAGATGCCGGGCAGACGGCCGAGCACGGCGTCGTCCACGAACACAGTCGCACTGGCCATCCGCGCCTCCCTGGGGCTCCCACCAACCCTATCAGTCGTGCCCGTCGTCACGTCGGCGTTGCACCCGGCCCGGGCGACTCATGACCACAGTGAGAACCCCGATTCGGAGGTCAACCCATGACGAGGACCCGCGCCACCCTGGTGGCCCTGATGTTGGTACTGGCGGTGGCGGCCTGCGGCAGCGAATCAAACGAGGAGAAGCCGCTCCCCACCACCCCCTCCGACACGTCGGTCACGTCCGTGCCCGACACCGGACCCGCGCCGGCCACCACGGCCGCACCGGTCGCCGAGTCGGGCAGGAGCTGTGCGGCCATCCTCAACGACGGTGTCCAACTGGCCAACAGCTTCCGCATGGAGAGCAGGGGGGTCGCCGGGCCGCCCGACGAGGCGGCGTTCAGGGCCCGCGCCCAGGAGCTGCTGGACGAGGCCCGTGCCCGGGGCTGCCCGGTGCCCGCGGTCGTCGAGCAGTTCCTGCAGTACGAGACTGACGGGTCGGTGGAATAGCCGGCATTCGAGCGAAGGGGACGACATGGCCGGCTGGCTACCTACCTGAACGACCACCATGCCGGCGCGGCCGGGGCCCGCGATCTGGTGGAGAAGAGGAATGCCCTGAGCTCGTCGGCGTCGGCGGTGGCCTGGCGGCGGCCCATCTCGACGGCGTGGGGCACAGCAGCAGGGTCCATCAGGGCCTGCGGGTCGACCGAGGTCGGCACCCGGTAGAACAGGCTGCTGCCCGACGCCCGGAGGGCGGCGAGCTCCTGCTCCGTCGATCCCGGCGCGGAGGTCATCATGCCGTGCTCGATGCCGCGGCCGTCGCTCAGGGCCAGAACCACGACGCGTTGGCTGCCGGCGAGCAGGTCGAGGTGGGTGCCGCTGCCACTCACCCCGCCGTCCATGCAGCGGCGGTCACGGATCGGCTGCGGCGCAAAGAGGCCGGGCACGGCGCTGCTCGCGGCCACGGCCCGGGCCACGCCGACGTTGGCCGATCCGGTGACGATGCACCGTTCGCCGGTGTAGGTGTCGACGCACGTGATGTGCAGCGCGGCTGACGGCCACCGGCGGGAGGCGAGAATCAGGCCGAGCTTGCGGGCCATCACCGACGGAGCCGATGTCTGCGCGGCCAGCGCGGCGTGGCCGATGGCCCGAATCGCCGCGGGGTCGGCATCGGCCGCGTGACGGAACATCTCCGCCGCCCGGATCTGACTCGGGCGAAGCCCACTCGCCGGGGCCAGCGCGCCGAGCAGCTTCGGGAGCCTGGCCACCACGCTCAACTCGGCGTGCATGCGGCGGATCCGGCGGGCCTCGAGCACGGCGGCGACAACGGCACCGGCCGACGTGCCCACCACCCGGTCGGCTCCAGCCAGGTCGACGCCGCAGCCGGCCAACTGGTGCAGGTAGGCCACCTGCCAGGCGACGAAGAACACCCCTCCCCCGCCGAGGGACACCCCCAGACGGAGCCCGTCGCCGTAGCGGGCGTCGAAGTCGCAGGGCCAGGCCAGACCGTCGGTCGCGGCGCTCCCCGGCGGAGGGGTCGGGACCGGGCCCACGTCAGCCACCGACCTGCCGTTCCCACCCGGGGTCGACGGCACCCGGGCCCACCCCGAGAGCCACCCCCGCGGCAATGGCCCGTTCCACGAAGTGCTTGGCGGCCACGCAGGCATGCGCCGGCTCCATGCCCCGGGCCAGCTCGGCGCAGATCGCCGCCGACAGCACGCACCCTGTGCCGTGGGTGTGGACGGTGGCGATGCGAGGGGACTCCAGCCACACGGGCTCCTCCCCCGCCACCGCCAGGCAGTCGGGAGACGACCCGTCGTCGCCCAGGTGCCCGCCGGTGACCAGCACGGCGCGGGGACCCAGATCGAGCACAGCCCGGGCGGCGCGAGCCATGCCCTCACGATCGTCGACGTCGAAGCCCGCCAGCAACGCCGCCTCGGCCAGGTTCGGCGTCACCACGGTTGCGAGGGGCAACAGGTGCTCACGGGTCACGGCCACGCCCTCGGCCGTCAGTAGCACGTCGCCCCGGGACGAGGCCATCACCGGGTCGACCACGAGGGGACGGATACCGAAGTCGCGCACCGCCTCGACGACGGCCTCGGCAACCTCGGC
>JBPCJV010000216.1:0-4280 GCA_051004925.1 Acidimicrobiales bacterium
CGAGGACACGGGGCTGGTCCCGCCGCAGGTCGACGGCCGGATGGCGGGCGACCGAGTCGCCCTTCCCCAGGGCCCGGGCGGTGACGCCCAGCAGGGTGCCGACGTTGAACCGGCGGAGGGTGACGGCCGTCAACCCGTGCTCGCCGTCGGCCCCGGGCGCCACGTTTAACGGTCGCACCCCGAGGTAGGTGTAGGGGTTGGTGTTGAGGCAGATGGTGAAGTAGCCGTCCACCTCCTCGCCGTCGCTTCCCTCCACGCGGAAGCGCGGACGGCTCCGGTCGTAGTGGCGGAACCAGGTGTCGAACGCCGCGTACACGAAGATGGCCTGGCCGATCTTGCGCTTCAGCTCTGCCCGTCGCTCCACCTGGGCGACGACGGCGGCGTCGAAGCCGATGCCCACGTGGAACAGGAAAGCCCGGCCGTTGGCCAGCCCCATGGGGAGGCGACGGAACGATCCGTGGGCCAGGGCGGCGGCGGCGCAGGCGGCGGCCGGGCCCGGTTTACGCGGGAGGCCGATGGTGCGGGCGAACACGTTGGTGGACCCGCCGGGGAGGGGAGCCATGGGCGTCTCGGTGCCGGCGGCCCGCAGCCCGTTGGCCGCCTCGTTGAAGGTGCCGTCGCCTCCGAGGACGAAGACGCCGTCCACACCCTCCTCGGCGGCGCTGCGGGCCAGCGAGGTGGCGTGGTCGCGATCGGTGGTCTCGACCACGGTCACGTCGTGGGCGGTGAGGGCGTCGAGCACCTTCTGGCGTGACTTGGCGCTGACGGTGGACGCCGCCGGGTTGACGATGAGCCGGATGTTCTTGCGGCCGCTCACACCGCCTCCTCGGCGGATGCCCGGAGCTGGCTGAGGCTGCGGGCCAGCAACCGGGAGACGTGCATCTGGCTGATGCCCAGCCGGGCGGCTATCTCCGACTGAGTGAGCCCTTCGAAGAACCGCAGGTGCAGGATCATCTGCTCCCGTTGGGGGAAGTGGGCGATGAGGGGCGACAGCGCCACCCGGTGCTCGCTGTCGGCCAGGGCCTGGTCCTCCTCGCCGAGCTGGGAGCCCAGGCTGCCCTCGTCGTCGGTGCCCGAGGGCGCGTCGAGCGAGGTGAAGCGGTAGGCATGTCCCGCCTCGATGGCCTCCAACACGTCTTCCTCCGATGCGCTGGCGGCCTGGGCGATCTCGCCGATGGTAGGCGACCGGCCCAGGTTCTGAGAAAGCGTGCCCACGACCGAAGCCAGGCGGAGGTGCAGCTCCTGCACCCGGCGCGGTACCCGCACCGCCCATCCCTTGTCGCGGAAATGGCGCTTCAGCTCGCCCACGATGGTGGGGGTGGCATACGTCGAGAACTCCAGCCCGCGGTCGGGATCGAACCGGTCGACGGCCTTGAGGAGCCCGAGCGAGGCCACCTGCACCAGGTCGTCGAGCGGCTCGCCCCGGTTGGTGAACCTCCGGGCCAGGTACTCGGCCAGCCCGATGTGGGCGGTGATGAGCTCCTCCCGCAGCACCGGGTCGTGGGTCTCCGCGTACTCGCAGAACTTGCGGCGCAGGTCGTCGCGTTCGTCGGCGTCGAAGGCCATACCGATCAGACCCGCTGCCGCTTCAGGAGACGGAAGGTGGGCCCGTCGGGCCCGCCCTCGACGTGGCACTCGTCGGTGACGGCCTTGAGGATCTGGAGGGAGAGGGGCGACAGCCTCGGCTCCTCGTTGGCGTGGTCGGTGAAGTGGCCGACGCCCTCGACGGCCAGCCCGTCCGGGCGCATGACGTAGCGGATGGCCACCGTCCCCGGCCGACCCGTTCGCCCGACCAGGCAGAAGCACAGCTCGTCGATGGCGATGCGGAGGTCGTCGACCTCCTCCAGGGTGAAGCCCAGGCGGCTGGCCACACCGGCGGCCATCATGCGGGCCACCCTGAGGAACTCCGGCGACGCCGGGACCTCGAGGCGGACCTCTCCCTCGGTCACCCCTGGCGCCCCTGCGCCATCGGCGCCGACGGTACTCCCCGCGCCTGCGTCGTCAGTCGTCGTCACGGTGCGCACGGTCGGGGGAGAAGGCGGGCACGCACAGGGCGATGTAACGGGCGCCGACGGGGTCCGGCGTCGAGTAGCGGACCCATTCGCCGGCCGGCGCGTGCACGGCCTGGCCCGCCGGCACCACCAGGGCGTCGCCGTCGCGCGATTCGACCACGACCTGGCCCTCGAGCACGAGGGTGTACTCGTCGAACTCCGGCGTCTGGCCCGGCTCGCTCCACCCGCTCGGGCTCTCCATGACCGCCAGGGAGACCGCATCGGTCGCGGTGTTCACCAGTCCGACGAACTCGATGATGGTCTTCGGGGGGTCCCCGACCGCGGGGACGACGCTCGGAGCGGCGATGAGACGTGCCATGGGGAGCACCCTAATGGGGGTCCACCGCCCGGTGGATCGCGTCCAAGGGGCGGGCCGAGCCGTCAGCAGGTCAGCGCGTCGCTTCGGTCCTCGCTCGTGGGTCCGGCCTCACACCAGCGGCCACGGATAGGCGCGGGCCGAGCGGGGCTCGGGGAACACCGGCCGGCGGACCAGGGCCGTGGCGCGACCGGCCAGGGCCTCCACCTCCTCGTCGTCGATCAGCCCGGCGAGCCCGGCCGGCGGCGAAACCGCGAGACGGGCCACCGCCTCCAGGCGCTCGACGGGCACGGGCTGGCCGGCGAAGTCCCATATGACGGTGCGCAGACGAGGGTCGGCGGCGAGGCACAGCCCGTGGTCGATGGCCCACAGCCGGCCGTCGGTGCCCACGAGGCAGTGGCCGCTCTTGCGGTCGCCGTTGTTGAGCAGCAGGTCGAGGGTGCAGATGGCCTTCAGTCCGTCGTGGTGCTCAGGTCGCTCCAGCAGGGTGAAGTAGTGCTCGGAGAAGTCGGCGTCGACGAAGCGTTGCAACGACCCCGGCCCGAACGGGCCGTCGCGGGAAACGGTCTCCGGAACGAGGCCCCAGCCCAGGGCCTCGGAGATCAACCACGCCGCCACCTCGCGGCGGTAGAGCCCGGCGGGGTAGTCCCACAGCGGGCGCTCGCCCCGGAGCGGCTTGTACACGGCCCGACCGGACACGCCGTCGAGGCACACCTCGACCAGGAACGTGCCGTTCGAGCTCCACGGCAGGCGGCCCTTCACCTCGATCTCACCCGCGCCGAGCAGCGTCAGGTGGTCGGGCGGTGGCCGTTCAACCGGATGCACATGTGTCCTTCGGGGTTCACGGGCTGACCGCACAGCGGGCACGGCGGGCGCCCCGCTTCCACCACCTCGGCCCCGTGACGGGCCAGGGCGGCGATCTGGCCACGCGTCGCGGTGATCCGGGCCCGGGCCGCCTCGGTGTCGTCCTCCTCCACCAGTTCCTCGGCCACCACCACGACCCGGTCGGTGTCCTCGTCGTAGGAGACGCCGAGCGACCCCACGACCCACTCGGCCACCACCGGCTGTTCCAGGTCCATGTCGGCCGGGTCGTCGGTGATCGGGAGGTCGTCGGGGGTCGGGAGGTCGGTGAGGAGGGTGTCGAGGTAGGTGACAAGGGCGGCCACCTGGGTCTTCTCCAGGCGGAGGGACACGACCTGGGTGCCCTGTCGGGCCTGCAGGTAGAAGACCCGTTCGCCGGGCGGCCCGATGGCGCCCGCGGTCAGGGCGTCGACCTGGGGGATCTCGAACGACGTGCTCACCGGGCCGACGCGCTCACGACGCGCGCAGGGACTTCAGGTCGCCGACCGAGTTCACCGACAGCACCATGGGCCCACTGTCGCCGTAGGCCACCGCGCTCACCGAGCAGGGCGACACGGTGAAGCGCTGGAACAGGTCGAGGTGGGCGCCCAAGGCGTGGCCGACGGCGGCCTTGATGGGGTCGGCGTGGGAGACGGCCACCACCGTCTGCCCGGGGTGGGCGGCCCGCATACGGTCGACGGCGGCGACCACGCGGCCCTGCATCTCCACGAACGACTCGCCCCCGGGAAAGCGGAACCCGCTCGGGTAGCGCTGGACGACCTTCCACTCGGGCAGGCGGCGCACCGCCTTCAGCTCGAGTCCGGTCCAGTCGCCGATGTCGGCTTCGAGCAGGCCCCGGTCGGCGCGAACCTTGAGACCCCGGGCGGCGGCGATGGGAGCGGCGGTCTCGCGGGTGTGCTCGAGCGGGGAGGCGTAGATGGCGTCCACGGAGCGAAGTGCGGCGAGGCGTTCGGCCACGCCCGCGGCCTGGGATCGGCCCGTGTCGTCGAGGTGCAGGCCCCGGGCGCGCCCGGGGAGGAACTTGCCGGTGGTGGGTGTCTGGCCGTGGCGGA
>JBPCJV010000217.1:0-5043 GCA_051004925.1 Acidimicrobiales bacterium
TCACCCCCACCTGGTCCTCGGACAGCTCACCGCCGGCCAGCGCGGCCGAGCACTCGGGCAGCTCGGGCAGGCGCCGGGCCATGGCCACCAGCGACCGGGCCCGGCCCAACGACACGCCACACTTCCACGCCACCCACTGCTCGGCGCTGTGGATGCCCGCTCCGGCCCACGACTCGGACTCGAGCGCCTTGGCGATCAGCGACACGAGCCGGCCGGCGGCCACGTTGAGGGTGCCGCACACCTCGGCGATCTCGTTCTCCAACGAGTCCATCTCGTCGCTCATTTCGCCCTGCCCGCTCATGGCCATAATCTATCGAACACCTGTTCGATATGCAAGGGCATCCGACCAATCACTGCCGCACACTCCACGTTTCACTACTTGTCGATGCCGATGAACCGCGCAACGTCAAGGCGATCGAAGGTTGCGTCTGACGGCGGACACCGTGCGCAGCGATGCGACGCGCAGGCTCGACGACTGGGCCTGGATGGACCAGAACGCCGTCCCGCGGACCAACCGCTGGGCGGGATTGTCGAGGGCCATCGCGGCACCACCGGTTGCGGCAACGAACGCCTGGGCCGAACGCATGGCCAAGTCGAGCCCCCACGCCCGCGCCTCGACCAGGGCGGCCAGGTGCACGTCACCGTCGCGCCCGAGGTCGGACAGGCCGTAGGAACGGGCCCGGCACGCCTCGAGTTCCTCGGCCAGTTCCCCGGCCGCCTCGTCCACCGCCGCCTGGCCGCTTTGACGGGCCCTCCGGGCGAGGGCGCCGATGGCCGTGGCCGCCAGGCCGAAGGCGGCAGGGTGCGGCTGGGAGGTGGCCGCCCCGTCACGCGCCCGCCACTGGTCGAGGTCGATCGTGCGCACGACGTCGCCGTCGGGCACGAAGAGGCCGTCGAAGGCCAGACGCACGGTCGCCGACGCGCCCATCGCCGCCAGGCGGAGCGGGGGAGAGGCCCGTACCGACGGCCCCGCCACCTCGGCGTCGAGGAGAAAGAAGATGGCCTGCCCACCGCCGTCGCCCTCGCTGCCGTCACCGTTCCCCTCGACGACGGCGGCCACCGCGAAGAGCCGGGCCATTCCCCACGAGGTCACATAGGGGGCCTCGCCGGCAACAACCCACCCGCCAGGAGCGGGTCGGGCCACCATCGCCGGGAGCCCGGGCCGGCGCAGGTACGCAAAGGCCACGCCACCGAGGACCGAGCCCCGGCACATGTCGGCCAACCACCTCTCGCGCAGGTCGGCGTTGGCCGACGCAGCCAGCAGGCGGACGGGCGCGTGGTGCTGGACCCAAACGAAGAACGTGACGCCGCACGCACCGGCCAGGGCCTCGAACACCTGACGGGTAATCGCCGGCGACGCGTCGTGGCCTCCGTGGTCGACGGGACCGAGCAGCCCGCACAGGCCTGCGTCGGCCAGCGCCCGGAGGTGGCTTCCGGGCACCTGAGGGGCCTGGTCGGTGGCCTGGGCCGCCGGGGCCAGCACGTCGGCGGCCAACCTCTCGGCCGCCCCCACGAGCTCGTCGGCACTGGCCCCGGACGGCGCACCCGGCTCGGGAGCCAGCACGTCGTGCACGCCGGGGTCAGAAGCGGTGCTCAACGGTTCCTGGTCGCGGGGCCTCCGCCGCCGGGGAGGCGGCCTCAGCCGTTGTCGGCGGGACGGATGCAGTAGGAGCAGACGGCGTCGCCGGCCATGGTGTGGGCCACCCGCGTGACCTCGACGTCGGGCCCGAGCACGCGCCGGATGAGGTTCAGCTCCATGGCGCACACCGCAGGATGACGTTCGGCCACCTTGTGCACGGCACAGTTGTTCTCGGTGAGCACCAGCTCGCCGTCGGCCCCCTTCGACCACTCGGCGAGGTAGCCGGCGTCGTCCCGGATCTGGGTCAGCCCGGCCACGCGCTCGTCGAGGGTCGTGCGGTCTTCGAGTGCGGCGTCATAGTCGGCCACCAGCTTGTCGGTGCGCCGGGCGAAGACGGCGGCCACGGCTTCGGGGCCGACGTGCTCGTTGAGGTCCTCGAGCAGGTCCAAGGCGATGGCGTCGTACCGCCGGGGGAACAGCTCGAGACCGGCAGCCGACAGGCGCCACCCGCTCGCGGGGCGGCCCCGGCCCCGGCGGGCGCAGTCAGTGGTCTCGACCAGGCCGTCGCTCTCGAGCGCGTCGAGGTGGCGACGAACACCCATCCCCGTGAGGCCCAGTTCGGCGGCCAGCTCGGTGACGGTGACTCCGGGGTTCTTTCGCAGCAGCAGAAGGAGGTTGCGCCGGGTCGACACCAGAAATCGAGGTTACCGGAAGCTGTCGCCTCTCTCGACCGAGTCTGCCGGGGCACCGCTACCGTGGCCGCACAATGAACAGGCTCGAGCGCCTCATCAACCTGTTGGCCGCGCTTCTCGACGCCACGCGACCCCTCACGGCCGAGGAGCTGCGCCAACGCGTCCCCGGGTACGCCGAGGAGAAGGCCACGTTCCGCAGGGCGTTCGAGCGGGACAAGGAGACGCTGCGCGACATGGGCGTACCCGTGGTGACCGAGGTGGCCGACCCCGCCGAGCCCGGTGTCCTCGGCTACCGCATCCCCAAGGAGGACTACTACCTCGCCGACCCCGGCCTGGCCACCGACGAGCTGGCGGCGTTGCATCTCGCCGCGTCGGCGGTGCAGCTCGAGGGAGCCGACGGCGTCGGGGCCCTCTGGAAGCTCGGCGGGGAGGTGGCCGAGGCGGGCCCGACCGCCCCGGTGGCCGCACTCCCCGGCGAGGCCCACCTGGCCTCCCTGTTCGCCGCCATCTCCGAGCGCCGCATCGTCACCTTCGCCTACCGCGGCCGCACCCGGCACATCGAGCCCCAGCGGCTGTCGTTCCGCAACGGCCACTGGTACCTGGCCGGCCGCGACCGGGATGCGGCCGAGGGCCGGTCCTTCCGCCTCGACCGCATCGAGTCCGACGTGGACGCAGGGGGCGAGACCGAAGCGTTCGCCCCGGTCCCGGCCGGGAGCGCGGGGGTTCCGTCACCGTGGGAGACCGGGGCCGAGGCGCCGGTGGTCGCTCGCCTCCTGGTCGACGCCGACCAGGCCGGGTGGGCGGCGGGCCACCTCGGTGCCGACGCCGTCCAGGAACGGCGGCCCGACGGGTCCGTGGTCCTGGCCCTGCGGGTTACCAACCGGGACGCCTTCCGGTCGTTCGTCCTGGGCTTCCTCGACCACGCCGAGATCCTGGGGCCCGAGGAGCTGCGGGCCGAGATGGTGGCGTGGCTGGAGGCGCTGTGCCCCGGGTGAGCGCCGACGACCGGCTCCAGCGCCTGCTGGCCCTCGTGCCGTGGGTGGCCGCGCACGACGGTCCGCGCCTGGCCGAGGTCTGCGCCCGTTTCGACTGCGCCGAGGCCGACCTGGTCAGCGACCTCCGACTGCTGTTCCTGTGCGGGCTCCACCCGTACACGCCCGACACTCTCATCGACGTCGACGTGGCCGACGGCCGGGTGTGGATCCGCTACGCCGACTACTTCTCGCGGCCTCTCCGCCTGACACCGGCCGAGGGCCTGGCCCTCCTCGCCGCGGGCACGAGCCTGCTCCCCGCCCCCGGGGCCGACCCCGAGGGACCGCTGGCCCGGGGCCTGGCCAAGCTGGCGGGCGCCCTCGGGGTCAACGCCGGGGAGTCGGTCGAGGTGTCGCTGGGACCGGCGCCCCCGGAGACCCTCCAGGCCCTCTCGGAGGCGGTGGCGGCGCGGCGCCAGGTGGAACTGGAGTACTACGCCTTCGGGCGCGACGCGTGGACCCGACGGGTGGTCGACCCGTACGCGGTGTTCTCGGCCGGGGGCCAGTGGTACGTGTCGGCGTTCTGCCACGCCGTCGACGACGAGCGACTCTTCCGTGTCGACCGCGTGCGAACCGCGGTGACCCTCGACACCGGGTTCGAGGCGCCGGAGGCGACCCGGGAGCTCACCGTCTACCGGGCCCGCCCCGAGGACCCCCGGGTCACGCTGGAGCTGGAGCCCTCGGCCCGATGGGTGGTCGAGCAGTACCCGACGGAAACCGTGCAACAGGGGGAAGGCGGACGTCTCCGCGTGACCCTGGCGGTCAGCGAACGGGCCTGGCTGGAGCGCCTCCTGCTCCGCCTGGGCCCGGCGGCGACCGTCGTCGGAGACGACACCGGTGTGGTCGTCGGAGACGACACCGGTGTGGTCGTCGGAGACGACACCGGAATGGTCGTCGGAGACGACACCGAGGTGGCCGCGGATGCCGCCTGCCGCCTGCTGGAACGCTACCGGGCTGCGGTAGCCTCGCCCCCATGGTCGACGAGCGGGTGAGCCTGCCGGAAACGGTCCTGGGCCCCGAACCCAAGCGCAAGCCCTCCGCCATGCGGGGGGCCGTGGAGTGGATCGTCATCCTCGTCGGCGCCCTGATCGTCGCCTTCGTCGTCAAGACCTTCCTGCTCCAGGCCTTCTACATCCCGTCGGCGTCGATGGAGCCCACGCTCAAGGTCGGTGACCGGGTGCTGGTCAACAAGCTCAGCTACGACTTCCACGACGTGAACCGAGGCGACGTCGTCGTGTTCCGCAGCCCGCCGGGCGAGAACAACCCGGAGATCAAGGACCTGATCAAGCGGGTGATCGCCCTGCCCAACGAGACCGTCGAGGCCCACGACGGGCGTGTCTACATCAACGGCAGCCCCCTCAGGGAGCCCTATCTGCCGGAGGGCACCACCACCTCGCAGTTCGCGCCCGAGAAGATCCCGCCCGGCTTCTTGTGGGTGATGGGCGACAACCGGTCGAACTCCAAGGACAGCCGCGTCTTCCGCCCGATCGACGAGGACCTGGTGGTGGGGCGCGCCTTCATCCGGGTCTGGCCCGTCGGGTCCCTCGGGTTGTTGTAGGCCTCGCCGCCCGGGCCCCCTTCACCTCTGGGCGGTGCCCAGCACCTCCACCATGCGGTCGACGTGGTCGCTATACACGCCGTCGATCCCCATGTGCAGCAGGTCGCGGATGACCCGCTCGTGCTGGGCGTCCCAGCCGAAGGCCAGCCGGCCGAACCGGTGGAACAGGGTGGTGAGCCCGGC
>JBPCJV010000218.1:0-4987 GCA_051004925.1 Acidimicrobiales bacterium
TCAGACAAGGACGTGTTCCTGTACCTCGGGACCTACCCGAGCGACGACGAGGCGCGCCTCGACTACGAGGTGCTGCGGGAGCTTCACGCCGAGGGCGTGGTCGGCACCTACGACGCCGCCATCGTCACCAAGGACACCGACGGCAAGGTGCACGTGCACAAGCACGAGAAGCCCACCCAGCACGGCGCCTGGACGGGCATCGCCGTGGGCGCCGTCGTCGGGATCCTGTTCCCACCCTCGCTGATCGGTTCCGCGGCGGTGCTCGGAGTGGCCGGCGGCGTCACCGGCCACCTGTGGAAGGGGATGTCGCGCTCCGACGTCAAGGAGCTGGGCGAGCTCCTCGACGAGGGTGACGCCGCCCTCGTCGTCGTCGGCGAGTCCAAGCTCGAGCAGTACCTCGACAGGGTGTTCAGTCGAGCCGCCAAGCGCCTGGCCAAAGAGGTAAAGAGCGACCCCGACGCCTTCGCCGCGTCCCTCGCCGCCAACGACTGATTCGCCTGTGTCGCACGGCGGGTCAGCTTCGACTGACCCGCCTATTACGCATACCCCTTCCGCCTCAGCCCGGTCAGCACGGGGAAGCCGGAGAGGACGGGCGCGGTGAAGGTGATGCCCCGGTAGAGCAGGACGGCGGCCACGGCGGGGCTGGCCGGCACCCCGAAACCCGTGAGAGCGCCGGTAAGGGCCGCCTCCTGGACCCCGACGCCCCCCGGCACGGGGGCGACGCTGCTCAGCATGCCCGCCCCCACCTGGGTGAGGAACAGCTGCGGGTACCCCAGCGACTGACCGAAGGCGAGCAGGCAGAGACCCAGCAGGGCGGGGTACGCCAACGTGGTGCCCAGGTTGCCGCCGAAGAGCTTCAGCGCCTTGTGGGGGTCCCGGATCACCGCCCAGAGATCCGAGAGGGCCCGCTTGGCCACGGGCAGCACCTTGCCCCGCAACCTGGGCACGAGGAAAATGAGCCCGACGGCTGCGGCGACGGCGGCGATGACGATGAGAACGGTGCTGCTGTCCTCGGCGCCCAGGTCGAGGCTGGTGGAGCTCAGCGCCGCGCACGGGATGAGCACGACGAGCTGCATGAGGCTGGCCAGCGTGGAGCTCAGGACGGCGGCGCTCGTCGCCGAGGCCACGGGGACGCCCACGAGATGGAAGTAGCGCACCTGGAGGGCGGTCCCCCCCACCCCGTCGGGCGTGATCACGCCGAGGAACTTGGTCGACAGCTGCATGAGGACGGTCGGGACCAGAGGCGGGTCGGCGTTCTCCGCCCCCAGGAGGGCGGTGGCCTCCGAGGTGAGGATCAACGGGTACAGGAGGGCGGCGGCCACGACCCACGCCCACGTAGCGGAGGCGAACTCGTGCTGCACCGAGGCGAAGTCGATGCTCTCGATGCTGGGCACGACGATGGCCAGGGCGACGACGACGCCGATCAGCATCCCGATGTTGACCAGGCTGAGGCGCTTGATCTTGAGCGGCTTCACGTCCTCGGCCCCGGTGGCCCGCGCCAGATCGGCGCGCAACGCCTTCAACGTCTTGTCGAGATGCCTGGTCGTGCCCCCCGCGTGCCGGGGCAGGGCGGCCGGCTGCACGATCGGGATGATCAGGGCGATCCGCGCCGCGCCGACGGCGGCGATGACCGCGGCGATGGCGCGGTCGTTGCCCGCCAGCCGGGCGGTGACCACGATCAGGGCGGCGAGGTCGCGGTCGACCCAGCGCCGGTCGGCGCCCGCAGAGGCCGCGGTGAAGTCGTCGAGGAAGACACCACCCGGCACTCCGCTCAGAGGGCCGCTCGGGCCCTGTCTCCCGCTCAGAGGGCCGCTCGGGCCCTGGTCGCCGACGCGGATGTGGTCGCCGTCGAGGCTCCCGTGGCTGATCCCGGCCGCGTGGAGTCGCCGGACCTGGGCCCAGACCGCGGCGAGCACGGCGTCGGTCACCTGGTCCTCGGAGTGCGACGCGAGACGCGTGCCCTTGGGCGCGGTCGTGAGGAGGAGGGCGGCGTCTGGACCGGCCACGCCGGTCCTGACGGCCCGGGGGGCGGCCACCCCGGCCCGCTCCGCCAGCATGAGGACATAGGCGACGTGCTCGGCCTGCTGGAGCCGGCTCCCGAAGACCGGGCGCGCGGGCGCGCGGTACATCAACGAATGCCAGACCCTGGCTGCGATCTGCCCGTCGCGCTGGTCCCGTCCGTAGGCGTCGACGCGCCGTCGTTCGCCCGACGCCAGGGTGACGTCGACGACGGTCACCTGCGGAATCCGGTCGTCGGAGCGGTCGATCGCCGACACCTCGACACCCAGCCCGGCGAGGGCGGCGCCCACCTCCTCGACGGAAGGCCGGCCGTCGAACGCGCCGAACGCCACCAGCACGGCCGAACCGGCCGCCACTCCCAGGAACAGGGCGCCGAGGGCGTCCGAGGCAAGCGCGGCGCCGAGGTACATGGCCGCCAGCGCAACCAGGGCCACGACGACCACGGCCACCCGGCGCACCGGGCGCACGAGGTACGGCCCGATGGCGACCTCCAACGCGGTGATGACCGCCACGTTCGCCGGGACGAACGCCGGGCCGGTGCCCAACGCGCACGTGAATTCCCGTGCCGCCCACCGCGTGCGGGCCGAGCAGGTGCAGCCCCCGGGCCCCGGCCCACGCCCCGACCCCGGCCAGCACGACGTGCAGGGCCACCGATCCGTGGCGTCGCGCGACCAGAAGGGCCGCCACCCCGAGGACGACCCACATCGAACCCAGCGCGTACACGACTCTCGCGGGATCCCCGAAGGCGTCGGGGAGGGCGTTCACGGCGCGCAGGAGGTTGAGATCGAAATCGCCCTGCGCCTGCGACCAGATGCCCAGGACAGCCGCGCCGACCGCCCCGGAGACGAGGTAGACGACGTCGATCGGCTGGCGTTCGACCGGCTCGGAGGACACGCGGATCCAGGCCATGGGCGGCGAACCTAACCAAGAACCGCTGCAGCCGCGGCCTGACACCGCGCCGCTTGACACAGTGGGGGCACCCGACCAGGATCGGCGCCACAAGGCGACGAGGAAGCATGGGGGCGTCCGCCTCCGGCGATGGGCGATCGAGGAGGATCACTGCATGGCGACCCTGACCGTATGGAAGTTCCCCACCGCGGACGGCGCAGAGAAGGCGGAGGAGACGCTCGCCCAGCTGCAGACCGAGGGGCTGATCAAGGTGCACGACCGGTTCGAGGGTACGCAGGCCGAGTTGATCAGCAGCAACCTGTCGAAGGACCAGGAAAAGGCCCTCCTGGAGTCGTTCCGCGAAGACAGCTGATCCGGGGGAAGCTCGAGCGGCCACGGGGAGGAAAAAGGGCGTCATGGCCACCAATGAGCAGGCCGACGCCTTGGTGCTCTTCGGGGCCACGGGGGACCTCGCCCACAAGAAGATCTTCGATGCCCTGTACGGGAACGCCCGGCGCGGTCACCTGAACCTCCCCGTCATCGGGGTGGCGGGTGACGACTGGACGGCCGACCACCTGCGCAACCGGGCCCGGGAGGGCATCGACACCTTCGGCGGCGGCGTGCACGACGAGAAGGCCTTCGCCGTGCTCGCCGGTGCCCTCTCCTACGTCGGCGGCGACTACCGCGACCCGACGACGTTCACCCGCCTGGCCAAGGCCCTGCGCGATGCCGGGGTGCAGCGGCCGGCCTTCTACCTGGCCATCCCTCCGAGCCTGTTCGAGATGGTCGTCGAGTCGCTGCAGACCGCAGGCATCACCACCAGCGCACGCGTGATTGTCGAGAAGCCCTTCGGGATCGACCTGGCCTCGGCCCAGGAGCTGAACCGCGTGCTCCACAAGGTGTTCCCCGAGACGTCGATCTACCGCATCGACCACTACCTCGGCAAAGAACCCATCCAGAACCTGTTGTACTTCCGCTTCGCCAACTCGTTCCTCGAGCCGATCTGGAACCGGAACTACGTCGACCACGTGCAGCTGACCATGGCCGAGAACTTCGGCGTGGAGGGCAGGGGCCGGTTCTACGAGGAGGTCGGCACCCTGCGCGACGTCGTGCAGAACCACCTCCTGCAGACCGTGAGCCTTCTCGCCATGGAGGCCCCGAACGGCTCCACCGCCGAGGACCTGCGCGACGAGAAGGCCCAGGTCCTAAAGGCCATGCGGCCGTTGCGGTCGGCCGACCTGGTGCGGGGCCAGTTCCACGGCTACCGCCGGGAGGACGGCGTGGCGCCCGACTCCGACGTCGAGACCTTCGCGGCGGTGAAGCTCCACGTCGACTCGTGGCGGTGGGCGGGGGTGCCGTTCTTCGTGCGGGCGGGCAAGAACCTGCCGGTGTCGGCCACCGAGGTGCGCGCCGAACTGAAGGGCCCGCCGCTGGACGTCTTCTCCGATGACCCGACCGGGCCCATCGCCCATGACCGCTGCAACTACCTGCGCTTCCGGCTGGGCCCCGACGTTGTGTCGCTCGCCCTGGGCGTCCGGGTCAAGCACCCCGGGGAGGCCTTCGCCGGGGAGTCCCAGGAGCTCTACGTGATGGAGCAGACCGCCGAGGACATGACGGCCTACGAGCGGCTCATCGGCGACGCCATCGCCGGTGAAGCGCTGCTCTTCGCACGCGAGGACGAGGTCGAAGCCGCCTGGGAGGTGGTCGACCCCGTGCTGCGCGACCACGCACCGGTCATCCCGTACCAGCCCGGAACCTGGGGCCCGCGCCAGGCCGACGACCTCCTGCCGGGGGGTCGCTCCTGGCACGAACCGACCCCGTAGATGGCCGCGGGGGGCCGCCACCCAGTACAACCCGGCGACGTGTCCTCGGCGCCCGAGCGCGGCGGGCTCGTACTCGCCGCCCTGATCCTGGTGGCCGCGGTCGCCAACATGAACCTGTCCGTGGCGGGCGTCGCCCTGCCCACGATCGGCCGGGCCTTCGGCGCGTCTCCAAACAAACTCCACCCCCTGTCTGTGGCCCTTTTCCTCTTGCTTGCCGCGCCGGTGTTTTCCCCCCGGGCCATCGGCGACCACTCCCG
>JBPCJV010000219.1:0-3899 GCA_051004925.1 Acidimicrobiales bacterium
CCCCGACGGTGGATGCCAGGCCTGCGAGCAGCGTCCACGACTCCAGTACCGAGTCGGCGCCGTGGACACTGCCGGCCAGATAGTCCCAGGTCCACAGCCCGGAGAAGCCGGCCTCGGCCGCGGCGAGGGCGGCCGCACGCATGTCGGTCCAGCGGGCACCGAAGGGGTCGAAGAGGAGGTCGGTTCTCATCGCCACCTCCGAGATCAGAGCCGATGGCGGCCCGGGCGGCAAGGGCCGGCCGGGGCGCGGGCACCCGTGGGTACCCTGAGACATGCTCCGCCACGTGGCCCTCTTCTGCTGGAAGCCCGACGCCACCGACGTCGCCGTTCGGGCGTTCTCCGACGGGCTCGCCGCCCTGCCGGCCCAGATCCCCGAGATCCGCTCCTATCGTTTCGGGCCCGACGCCCACCTGGGCGGGGCCAACGACGACTTCGCCGTCGTGGCCGACTTCGACGACGCAGAGGCCTACCAGCGCTACGCCGAACACCCTGCGCACCGCCACGTCATCGCCGAGTTCCTGATGCCCATCCTCGCCGGCCGCCACGCCGTGCAGTACGAGGTGTAGGGGACCTCGCCGGGCTATCCGGCGTGGGCCTCCTGGGAGGCAGACGGGTTCGGGGCCGGGGCCGAGCGCAGGAAGTCGATCATGTCCGCGTCCCGGTAGAGGTTGTGGGTGGTGGGGTGCTGGGGAGCCTTGCCCACGACCCGACCGTCGGCGGTGTGGCCCCAGAAGCCCTCGTAGACCTGACCGGTGCGGTGGGGGTCTTCGATGTGGTGGAGCACCTGGTGCACCTCGAGGCCTGACCGCTCCCACGACGGCCCGTCGAGGAAGAGGATCATCTGTGGCGCCGAGAGCTCGATGGCCCGGGTGATGCGTGCGGGTTGGTCGCCCACGTGCAGGAGGGTGGTGAGGGCGAGGGCGTCGGGCGGTCCCCGGTTGGGGTGCTCCCGCTGGAACAACTCGAGCGACCAGCGCCGGATCTCGGCCCAGAAGCCGAGGGGGTCGGGGTAGTAGAAGCCCTCGTTGGCCCGCCCGATGCTCGGGGGGTGGTCCTGCCAGAGCACGAGGTTGTCGCACCACGTGGGCGGCTTGGTGGTGGCCAGCAGCAGCCAGGCGTTGACCGCCGCCGGCGAGTTCGGCGGCCAGTCACGGGCATGTTCCTCGAGGGCGCGGCGGGCGCGTCCCTTCTGGGCCTGCGCGGCCCGGAGGCGCACCTCGGCGTGCGGGGAGAAGATGGCGGCGTCGGCGCCGCTGCGACGGTTGAAGCGGCCGGCCCGGCCGCCGGAGGGGAGAATGTTCGGCGTGATCGTCATCGGTCTCACTGGAGGTATCGGCTCGGGCAAGTCCGCAGTTGCGGAATTGTTTTCCGCGCGGGGCGCCCGGGTCGTGGACGCCGACGACCTGGCCCGGGAGGTCGTGGCACCGGGCGCCCCAGCTCACGCCGCGGTGGTCGAGCGCTTCGGGCCGTCGGTGGTCGACCCCTACGGCGGCATCGACCGCACGGCTCTGGCTGCGGTGGTCTTCGACGACCCGGCGGCGCTCCAAGACCTCAACGCCATCGTCCACCCCGCCGTTCGTGAGGCCTTCGACCGGCGGCTTGCGACGGAGGCTGACGGTTCCGGAACGGTCGTCGTCGCCGTCATCCCCCTGTTGGTGGAGGTCGGCTGGCAGGGGGGCGACGCCGTCGTGGTCGTCGACTGCCCGGAGGAACTGGCCCTCGAGCGCCTGGTGGCCGGCCGGGGGATGGCCCCCGACGACGCCCGGCGGCGGATGGCAGCGCAGGCCAGCCGGGCCGAACGACTGGCCAGAGCCGACCGGGTGATCGTCAACGACGGCTCGTGGGACGACCTCCGCCGCCAGGTCGACGCCACCTGGGAGTGGATCCAGGCCCTCCCACCCCGTTCCGATCAGGTTTCGGAGGGTCCTGGCACTGCGGAACCTGACCGGAACGGCCGGTGGTGGGGTAGGAGCACGGGATGATGAGACCACCGTTGAACCGAACCGTCCTCGCCGTCGGCCTGGTGATGGCCGTCGCCACGGCCTGTGGGTCCGACGGCGGGTCGTCGGCCCCGACAACGTCGGCAGCGGCGACCTCGGTGCCGGCCTCTGAGCCGGGAGCCGGCACGACCGTCAAGCTGGAGGAGGCGGGCGCCCAGCCGAGGGAGCCGATGCGCCTTCGCATCGCGGCCGGGAGCACGCAGCGGGCGGCGTTCGTGGCCAAGACGGCCATGGAGATGAAGATGGGCGACGAGGAGGTGTCCACCGGTCCCGTCCCGGCCACGCGGTTCGTGATCGAGCAGCACGTGGACAGCGTGGATGCCGACGGGACGGCGCACTACACGATGACGTTCGCCGACGTCTCGGTCGTCGCCACCCCCGGGGCCGACCCGGAGCTGGTGAGTCAGACCGAGGCCACCCTCAGGCAGATGGAGGGCATCTCCGGAAAGGCCACGGCCGACCCGCGGGGCGGCAACCAGCAGTTGACGTTCGACACGAGCAGGATCACCGACTCCACGCTGAAGTCCACCATCGAATCCATGTCGTCCCAGATCGGCAACCTCACCACTCCGTTCCCGGTCGAGCCGGTCGGACTGGGCGCCCGCTGGGTGGTCACCCGCAGGGCGACCATCAGCGGGATCACCTTGAACATGGCGACGACCTTCACGCTGCGTGAACGTGCGGGCGACACCTACCGACTCGACTCGGACCAGACCGGCACCGCGCCGACGGGGCCCGTTGCCATCCCCAACCTCCCGGCGGGCACGAGGGCGTCGGTCGAGAAGTTCGCTCTGCACAGCCAGGGTGAAGCCAGCGGCAGCCTGACCCAGCTCCTCCCCGAGAACAGCACGGTCGCAGGTGAGGGCGACACCACGCTCACCGTCACCGACGGCTCCGACTCCCGGACCCTCGAACAACACATGGTTCTCGACTTCTCGCTCACCCCCGCCTGATCGGGGCACGGACCGTACGTCACACCCCACCGGTACGATCGGCGCCGTGCCTCCGTTCCGGGTCGTCAGCACCTTTCAGCCCGCGGGTGATCAGCCCCGGGCCATCGAGGCCCTTGCCGAGGGCGTCAACCGGGGCGACCGCTTCCAGACCCTGTTGGGCATCACCGGCAGCGGCAAGAGCGCCACCATCGCCTGGACCATCGAAGAAGTGCAGCGGCCCACGCTGGTGATCGCCCCCAACAAGTCGCTGGCCGCCCAGCTGGCCAACGAGTTCAAGGAGTTCTTCCCCGACAATCGGGTGGAGTACTTCGTGTCGTACTACGACTACTACCAGCCCGAGGCCTACATCCCGTCGAGCGACACCTACATCGAGAAGGACTCCTCGATCAACGACGAGATCGACCGGCTGCGCCACTCCACCACGTCCGCCCTCCTGGCCCGGCGCGACGTGATCGTGGTGGCCTCGGTCTCGTGCATCTACGGCCTGGGTTCTCCGGAGGAGTACCGCAAGCAGGTGCTCTACCTGCGCCCCGGGCAGCAGAGCGACCAGCGGGCCATCATCACCCGCCTGGTCGACATGCAGTACGAGCGCAACGACCTCAACTTCGTGCGGGGCAAGTTCCGGGTGCGGGGCGACACCATCGAGGTGTTCCCGGCCTACGAGGAGATGGGGGTGCGCATCGAGCTCTTCGGCGACGAGGTCGAGCGCATCAGCCGCGTCGACCCTCGTACCGGCGAGCACCTGGGCCCGGTCGACGAGCTCGAGTTCTTCCCCGCCACCCACTACGTGGCCGGCGACGAGCGGATGAAGCGGGCCATCGGCGGCATCTAGGCCGAGCTGCGTGAGCGCCTCCACTGGTTCGAGAAGGAGGGAAAGCTGCTCGAGGCGCAGCGCCTGCGCATGCGCACCGCCTACGACCTGGAGATGATGCAGGAGGTGGGCTTC
>JBPCJV010000220.1:0-2630 GCA_051004925.1 Acidimicrobiales bacterium
ATGTACTGCACCACCTCGCACCCGGCCCCGTCGGCCGAGGCCAGTACCATGCCGCTGGCTTGGCCCACCGACATGGCGGTGCGCACGTTGGCCTGGAAGAACAACCGTTCGACGGCGACCACCATGGGCTCGGCCCCGGCGCCCGCAGCCTGGGCCTGGGGCTGCAGCTCGGCCAGCAGCGCCCGCGGCTCACGGTCGAGAGTGGCCAGCCGGTCGGGAAGGGGGTCGGACGGCGGGGTGGTGATCACCCCCACCGCGACTGTCCGCACCGTGGCGCCGACGCGCCGGATGCAGCCGTAGCCGCAACGCGAGACGCCCGGGTCGATGCCGAGGACGAACATCAGTTCGTGGACCGTAACAGACGCTCGGGCCCGATCGGCGGATACCCTGGCTCCGTGGGGCCCCAGAGCACGCTGTCCGAGGGCCTGACCGTGTGGCTCACCGGCCTCCCGTCGGCGGGCAAGACCACCATCGCCCACGGCCTGGCCAAGCGCCTGGCTGACGAGGGCCACCGGGTCGAGGTACTCGACGGCGACGTCGTGCGCACCCACCTCACCCGCGACCTGGGCTACTCGCCCGCCGATCGCAGGGAGAACATCCGTCGCATCGGATTCGTGGCCTTCCTCCTCAGCCGCAACGGGGTGGTGGCCGTCTGCTCGGTGATCTCCCCGTACCGGGCCGCCCGTGACGACGTCCGGGCCCTGCACGACGGCCGGTTCTTCGAGGTCCACGTGGCCACCCCGGTGGAGGTGTGCGCCACCCGCGACGTCAAGGGCCTGTACGCCCGGCAGCGGGCGGGCGATATCTCCGGGCTGACCGGGGTTGACGACCCCTACGAGCCGCCCCTGGCGCCCGAGCTGGTGGTGCCCGCCCACGAGCAGGGCGTCGACCAGTCGGTCGAACTGGTATGGCGGGCGCTCCCCCGCTGAGATCGAGCTTCTCCGACGACGCCCGGCTGGCGGCCGAGGTGGCCGAACTGGCCGGCGAGGTCCTCCTGTCCGTCCGCCGCGCCCTCGCCGATGCCGAGCCCGAGCGGCGGGGGGCGGAGGGCGACCGCCGGGCCCACGAGCTGATCTGCGTGCTGCTGGCCGCCGCCCGCCCCGGCGACGCCGTCCTGTCCGCGGAGGGCGCCGCCGACCGCTCCCGGCTCGATGCCGCCCGGGTGTGGATCGTCGACCCCCTCGACGGCACCCGGGAGTTCGGCGAGCCCGGCCGCGACGACTGGGCCGTGCACGTCGCCCTGTGGGCTGACGGCGGGCTGGCCGCCGGGGCCGTGGCCCTCCCCGCCCAGGGCCGAACCCTCACCACCGACCCCGCCCCGGTCGTCCAGCCGCCCGGTCCCGGGGCCCGGCCCCGCATCGTTGTCAGCCGCAGCCGCCCGCCGGCTTTCGTGGCCCCCGTGGCCGAGGCGCTGGGCGCAGTGGTGGTGCCGTTGGGCTCGGCCGGGGCCAAGACCATGGCCGTGGTCCGGGGCCAGGCCGACGCCTACGTGCACGCCGGCGGGCAGTTCGAGTGTGACTCGGCCGCCCCGGCGGCGGTGGCGCTGGCCGCGGGCCTGCACGTCTCCCGCATCGACGGCTCCCCGACCGTTTACAACCGCCCCGACCCCACCCTGCCCGACCTGCTGGTGTGCCGCCCCGAGTTGGCGGCGCCGCTTCTGGAGCTCATCGGACGGCACACATCGTCCATAGAGGGGCGGCAACTAGAATGATCCGGGAGCCGCTGCCCACGACGGAGCATGAGAGGACCACCCATGTCGCAGTGCCGAAGGTCGCTCAGGCTGTGCGCCCGCCCCTTGGTGTTGCTGATCGCGTCGACGCTGCTGATGACGATCGGGGCGAACCCCGCCACCGCGTCGCCGGGCCGGGCGTACGTGAGCAACAACGGCTCCGACACGGTAACGGTGGTCGACACGGCCACGAACACCGTGATCGCCGTCATCCCCGTCGGCGACCGGCCCCGTGGCCTGGCGGTGACGGCAGACGGGGCCCGCGTGTTCGTGGCCAACGAAGGCGACAACAACGTGTCGGTCATCAGCACCGCCTCCAACACGGTGGTGGCCACCGTGCCGGTGGGAAGGGCTCCCCGGTCGGTCACCATCGCTCCCGCCGGTTGGGGGGCGTGGGTCTCGACCCTGGGTGGGCTCTGGGTGATCGACACCGCCACCTACGCCATAAGGGCCCGCTCGCCGGAGTTCCCCCTGAACGACGTGGCCTTCAGCCCCGGCGGCAACCCCGCCTATGCCGTCACCGTGGACGACACCCTGGCGGCCCTCGACATCGCCCACTTGAGCGTGTCGGACGAGGTGCCGACCGGCCATACCCCTCACGACGTGGAGGTGAGCGCCGATGGCAGGCGGATCTACGTCGTCGACTCCACAGGTGGGCTCAGGGCCTACGAGCCCGTGAACTCTACGAGGGTGGCGGAGGTGGCTCGGGCGCAGTTCCCGGAGGTGATCCGAGATGCGGTCCTCAACGCCGATGGCAACCGGTTGTACATCAACCAGGACTTTCCTCAGTCCGTGCTGGTGCTCGACGCGGCCACGCTGGCGGTGGTCGCCACCGTTCCGCTCGAGTTCCTTCCCATGGGCCTGGGCCTGTCACCGGCGGGCGACCGGCTCTACGTGACCG
>JBPCJV010000221.1:0-2554 GCA_051004925.1 Acidimicrobiales bacterium
GTTCATGTCCTGCCATGGTCGCAGACCTGCAGGGCGACGGCTGCTCCTCTGGCCACACCTGCGCCGCTGCACTGGTCACATGGAGCACGAGACAGGTCCGTTCGGGGCCATTGCCGTCGAGTAGCGCTCGGCGCAGGATGACCGCGGCACCCACGGCGGGAGCACCTTGTCAGGGAATCGGAGGTACCCGTGCGACTTCAACAGCCCTCATTCGCCCATCCGAACGCGTCTTCGTCGGCCCGTCGTCTGCGCCGACGACGAGGGGGCCGCAGTTCCGCCACATCAACGCCATCGCGGCCGAGCACCTGGGCGCGGGCCAGCCGGTGATCAGCGTGGACTGCTCCCCTCCTACGCCGGAGCCTCGCCCTCCAGGAAGCGCTCGACCTCGGCGCCCAGCTCGTCGGCGGTCGGCAGGTTCTCCCAGCCGGCCGGCGCCAGACCTTCGTCGGCCTCGGCGTCGGAGCGGGCCTCGAGCTGGCGCACCAGGGCGCTGTGCTCGGCGCTGTTGGCGGTGAGGTCGTCGAGGCGCTGGCGGGTGGCGTCGGCGGCCTCGCCCAGGTCGGCGGAGTCGACGACCACGTCGGCCACCTTGGCGAGTCCGTCGAGCAGTAGGAGGCTGGCCGCGGGATAGGGCATGGCCGCCGCGTAGTGGGGCACCCGGGCCCACAGCCCAACCGCGGGGATGCCGATCTCGGCAAACTGGCGCTCCACGGCCACCAGCACACCGGCGGGCACCTCGAGGGTGCCGCCGACCACGCCGACCAGCTCGGCCAGCTCCGCGGAGGTGGCCGTGGCCGCCAGGCTTCCCGGCCGGGTGTGGGGCACGGGCGCAGGGAAGGCGCCCAGGCCGACGAGCATGCGCACGCCGAGCGTGAGGGCCAGCTCGCCGATCGCCTCCGCGTAGGCCCGCCAGCGGTGGTCGGGCTCGGGGCCGACGAGGAGGAGCACGGAGTGTCCGGCGTCGTCGTGCCCGGCCCGCAGCTCGATCTCGGGCCAGATCAGGTCGTCGTACACGCCGTCGACGATGCGGGCGGTGGGTCGCCGGGCCCGGTGGTCGAGCAGGTCGTCGGCGTCGAAGGTGGCGACCACCTCGGTGTCGATGCCCGTCAGCAGGGCCTCGAGGGCCGTGGCGCCTCCGAGGCCGGCGTCGATCCACCCGTCGGGGGCCATGACCAGTACGGGCTGGTCGAGGGGCTCGTGGGGATGCACGACGTAGAGGGGGCTGCGATCTTCCATCGCTTCCACGGTACCGTCGATGGTGGAGGTACCAAGATGGCCGACGTCACCGATGCCACGTTCGAAACCGCTGTACTTGCCCGCTCCGACCAGGTACCCTTCGTGGTCGACCTCTGGGCCGAGTGGTGCGGGCCCTGCAAGACCCTCGGGCCCATCCTCGAACGGGTGGTGGCGGCCACCGGCGGTGCCGTGGAGCTGGCCAAGGTCGACATCGACGGCAACCCGCAGGTGGCTGCCAGCTTCGCCGTGCAGTCCATCCCCGCGGTGTTCGCCATGCGCAACCGCCAGGTGGTCGATTCCTTCGTGGGTGCGGTGCCCGAAGCCACCGTCGCCGCCTTCGTCGCCAAGCTGGTGCCCGCCGCCTCCGAGGCCGACCAGCTCGTGGCCGCGGGCGACGAGGCGTCGCTGGCCCGGGCCCTCGAGCTGGAGCCCGACCACGCCGGCGCCATCGTGGCCATGGCCGACCTCATGGTCGACCGGGGCCAGTCCGACGAGGCCCTCGAGCTGCTCGCCCGGGTGCCCGAGAGCGGCGACGCACGGCGGGTGGCGGCCCGCGCCCGTCTCGGAACCGGGGCCGAGGCCGACCTCGATGCCCGCCTGAACCAGTTGCTCGACCGGGTGAAGGGCGACGACGAGGCCCGCCGGGAGTTCGTCGACCTGCTCGAGGTGCTGGGCCCCGACGACCCCCGCACGCCGGGGTACCGCAAGGCCCTCACCTCGCGGCTGTTCTGAGGCGTCGGGCCATGGGACTGGAGCGACGGGGTGGCCACTGGGTGTGGGTAGGCGGTCCCGTCCCCCCCGGCTCCGACGCCATCACCATCTGGCGGGTGATCTCGGTGCGGCGAAGTGCGGCCGACGACACCCACCTGATGCGCCACGAGCAGGCGCACCTCGACCAGTGGCGCGACCTCGGGATCCCGCGCTTCTTGGCCCAGTACCTGGGCGCCTACGCCCGGGGACGCCTCCACGGCTACAGCCACAAGGCCGCCTACCGCCTCATCCCCCTCGAGGTCGAGGCCGAGCAGGCCGCCGTCGACGCCGAGCGCCGAGCAGCCCCACCGTTATTGTCGCGCCCGACGGCGCCAGACGTCGTCCAGCGCGACAAGAACGAGGACACTGGCGATGACGGAACGCCAGTCGTAACCTAGGCAGCGTTCTCCCCGGCGCCGGCAGCGCCATTTCCCTCCCCGGCCGCTTCCCCCTCCTGGTCCGCCGCGCCCCGGAGGAGTCACCGGTGAGCGATCCTGCCGTCCCCGAACCGCCCCCGTCGTGGGCCGACCGCCTTCGTGGGTGGCGTCCCCCCCTCCCGCTACCGATC
>JBPCJV010000222.1:0-5647 GCA_051004925.1 Acidimicrobiales bacterium
TGACCGGGAGCACGAGAGCCAGTGCGCCGGCGAGGGGGAGGGGAAGGTCGGCGACGAAGATCAGGGGGGCCAGGACGGCGCCGAAGAAGGCCCAGACCAGGCCGACCCAGCGGCGACAGGCCAGGCGGTAGGGCGGGGCCGGATCAGTCGTGGAGGGGGTGGCCACCTATGGCCGCCATGTTCGGCGGGCCGGTCAGACCTGGCACTGCGGGCACAGGAACGACGAGCGGCCGTTCACCTTGACCCGGGTGATGGTGCTGCGGCACCGACGGCAGGCCTGGCCCTCCCGGTCGTACACCTTGTGCATGCTCTGGTAGCCGCCGAGCTCGCCGAACAGGTCGCGGTACTGGTCGTCGGCGAGCGACGATCCGCGGTGCTTGATGGCCTCCTGGAGGGTCTCCACCATGGCCCGGTAGAGGCGGCGGACCTCCTGGGACGTGAGGCTGTCGGAGGAGCGGTCGTAGCGCAGACCGGCGGCGAAGAGGATCTCGTCGCTGTAGATGTTGCCGATGCCGGCGACGAAGCGCTGGTCCATGAGCAAGGTCTTGAGCTTGCTCTTGCGGGCCTGTAGCAGGTCGCCGAAGCGGGTCCACGACATCATGTCGTCGACCGGGTCGAAGCCCAGGTGGCCCAGCTCCGGCACGTGGTTCTCCAGCTCGTCGGCCGCGGTGACGAACAGCTCGCCGAACGTGCGGGGGTCGACGAAGCGCAGCGCGCCCCCCTGGGTGAAGGTGATCACCACGTGGGTGTGCTTGTTCAGCGGGTCCTTGGTGCCCCGGGTGCGCAGGAGCTGGCCACTCATGCCGAGGTGGGCGACGAGGACGTCGGGGCTGTCGAGCTTGATCACCAGATACTTGCCCTTGCGCCTGACCCCGCCGATCTTGTGGCCTTCGAGCTTGGAGATGAAATGCTTCTTGTTCGGGTGGCGGCGGATCGAGCGCATCCCGCTGACGTCGACCGAGCGGATGCGCTTGCCCACCACCTCCTTCTCCAGGTCGCGCTTGATGGTCTCGACTTCGGGAAGCTCAGGCACCCGTGCCTCCCATGGTGGATCCGTTGAGTGTGGGGTCGATGAGGGTCGGGTCGATAAGGGTGGGCTCGTCGAGCTCGAGGCCGGGGGTCGCGCTGGGCACGGGCTGGGGCCCGGAGAGGCTGAACCACGCCACCCTGGCCGCGGTCTGCTCCGCCTGCTTCTTCGACCGGCCCTCGCCCGAGCCGCCGGCCTGGCCTCCGAGGTGGACCGTGGCGGTGAAGTGCTTGGCGTGGTCGGGGCCCTCGCCCACGACCTCGTAGCGGGGGAGCTGGTCGAAGCGCCGGGCCGCGAGCTCCTGGAGGCGGGTCTTGTAATCGTGGCCACCGGGGCCGGCGGCGGCCTCGGCGATGCGCTCTCCCAGGAGGCCCATCACCAAGGTGGCGGCCGCGTCCCATCCTCCGTCGAGGTAGACGGCACCGATCACCGCCTCCATGGCATCGGCCAGGATGGACGGCTTCTCCCGGCCTCCTGAGGAGTCCTCGCCCTTGCCCAGGAGCAGGGCCCGGCCCAGCTCGAGCTCCTCGGCCACCTCGGCGAGGGCACCGGCGTTCACCACCGCGGCCCGGACCTGGGCCAGGTGGCCCTCCGGAAGGGCCGGGTACGTGCGGAAGACGTGGTCGGTGACGACGAGGCCGAGAACGGCGTCGCCCAGGAACTCGAGCCGCTCGTTGGACTCCACTCCTGCGGTCTCTGCGCACCAGGAACGGTGGGCCATGGCGCGGTCGAGCAGCGTGGGGTCCTGGAATGGGCGCCCCAACCGCTCGCCGAGCGCCTCCGCCTCGGGGAAGGCGTTCAGGGCGAAGCCCCATCGACGCGTGCCACGACGTAGTCGACTGCGTCGCGCACCGTCTTCAGGTCCTCCAGGTCCTCATCGTCGATCCGAAAACCGGCGTTGCGCCCCCCCAGCTCCTCCTCGATGGCCTCGACCAGCTCGATCAGAGCGAGGGAGTCGGCGTCGAGGTCGTCGCTGAACGATGCCCCCTCGCTGATGCCGGACGGGTCGATCTCGAGGATGTCGGCCAGTCGGTCACGGACGAGGTCGAGCACGGCCTGGCGCCCCATCGGGCCTCGCTCCACATCGGTTTCAGGCGCCACGAGCAGCTCCTCGCAGGGGACAGGACGTGGGGAGTGTAGTGACAGTGGAGCTTGTGCGCTTGTGAACGGCGCCGGGAGGGCCGGAAATGGCCCGATTCAGGGGGCGGCGGAGCCGACGGCGGCCCGCAGGTGCTCGACCAGGCCGGCGTCGGCCACCTGGTGGCCCATGCGCACGGCATTGACCAGGGCCCGGGCCGACGACGACCCGTGGCTGATGATGCACACGCCCTCGACGCCGAGCAGCATGGCCCCCCCGTAGGTGTCGGGGTTGAGCTCGATGTACACCGGCGCGAGCACCGGCATCAGCGACTCCGCCGCCTGGCGGGCCTCCTCGGTGGAGTTCATCGCCGCCAGGAACGTGCGTACCACGAAGCTCACCCCGCCTTCGAGTGTCTTGAGCACGACGTTGCCGGTGAAGCCGTCGGTGACGACCACGTCGACGGCGTCGCTCAGGACGTCGCGGCCCTCCACGTTGCCGAGGAACTTCCCCACCGGCAGGGCGCCGGCCTCGGACAGGAGGGCGTTGGTGTCCTTGACCAGCGGCGTGCCCTTGGTGGGCTCCTCGCCGATGGACAGCAGGGCCACCCGGGGCTCGGCCACACCGAAGCGCTCGGCGAAGAACACGGCCCCCATCTGGGCGAACTGCACCAGCCACGCCGGTGTGCACTCGGCGTTGGCGCCCGAGTCGAGCAGCACGGTGGGAGTCGAGCCCGGCACCGGCAGCAGGGTGGCGATGGCCGGGCGCCCGACGCCACGGATGCGGCCCATCCTCAGCAGGGCGCTGGCCATCGCCGCGCCCGTGTTGCCGGCACTGACCATGGCCGCCGCCTTCCCGTCGCGCACGGCCTCGGCACAGCGCACCATCGATGCGTCCTTCTTGCGGCGCACGGCGGTGGCCGGGTCGTCGCCCATGTCGATCACCTCGGTGGCCGCCAGCACCCCGATGCCGTCGGTGTCGCCCAACGCCTCGGGCCGGCCGACCAGAAGGACCTCGATGCCGTGCTCGTCGCGCGCCTGGCGGGCCGCGGCCACCACCTCGCCCGGGCCCCGGTCGGCGCCCATGGCGTCGAGGGCGATGGGCAGGCTCACGGGTTGACGAGGAGGAGTGTCAGTCGACGTTGATGGCCTGGCGCCCGCCGTACCACCCGCAGTTGAGGCAGACGACGTGCGGGACCTTGGCCTTGTGGCACTGGGGGCACTCGCTGCGCGGCGGAGGGCCGAGTCGCCACGCGGAGGCCCGCCGGCTGCGGCTCTTCGACTTCGACGTCTTCTTCTTGGGAACAGCCATCTGACCTCAGCGTCGGGGGTGCGTGCAGTTCGGGCGTGCGGGAGCGGCGGGCTTTACCGGTTGGGGGGCGCCACGCCGGGACGACGGTGTGCCAGCCTAGCCCGCCGGCCCGGTGTCCCCCCGCAGCACGTCGAGGGCCGCCCACCGTGGGTCGCGGGCCGACTCTACACAGGCGCAGGAAGCCTGGTTGAGGTCGGTGCCACACGTCGGGCAGAGCCCCCGGCAGTCGGCGGCGCAGACGGGTGCGAGGGGAAGCTCCAGCAGGATCGCCTCACGGGCGAGGGGGGTGAGGTCGATCGCATCGACGCGCAGCTGGTAGCTCTCCCCCTCGCGGGGCGACTCCTCGAACAGCTCGCAGAAGTCGGCGGTCAACTCGCCGGTCACCGGCCGCAGGCAGCGACGGCACTCCCCCACCCAGCGCCCGGACGCGGTCCCGGTGGCCAGCAGGCCGTCGGACACCCACTCGAAGAGGGCGTCGACCACCACCTCGCCATCGTCGGGCACGGCCGTTCCGAGCACGACCAGCCCCGGGATCGACCCGGCGACCTGTTCCTGACGGCGGGCGCCGGGGCGGTGGACGAGGGCGGCGACGTTGACCGCGAACGGCCTCGGCATGCTCAGCCCTGGTCCTGGTCGAAGAAGACCTCCCCGCTGTCCAGGTCGGCGTCGACGATGCCGGCGTCGGCCGGCGCCGGCGTGGCGAGCGGGGCGACCTTGAGCTTCTCGCGGCCGCCCTGCACCGTCTTCATCACGCGGGACAGCTCGATCTCGAAACGGGCCAGCTTCTGGTCGCAGTAGTCCTCGGCCTCGTGGCGCATCCGGCGCGCCTCCTCGTTGGCGTCGTCAAGGATGCGCCGGGAGAGGCGCTGGGCCTCGCGCACCAGCTCGGTGCGCTGGACGATGCGCTCGGCCCGCTCCCGGGCGGCGTCGAGGATGTCGCCGGCTTCCCGCTGCACCTTGGCCAGGTGCTCGTCGCGCTCCTTCAGGAGCCACCGGGCCTGCCGGAGCTCGTCGGGCAGCCGGTTGACGGCTTCCTCCAGCAGCTCGACCATCTCGTCCTTCTCGAGCCGCACGGTGGACGACAACGGCATCTTGGGGGCGGCGTTGACCTGGTCGAGTGCCCGGCGAAGGAGAAGCTCGGTGTCGGCCGGCTCGGACGTCCGCTCCGGCGTGCGCTCGGGGCCTCCGAAGGTGGTCATGACGTGTAGCGCTCCTTGAGGCGGCGGGCCACCTCGGGCGGCACCATCGAGGACACCCCACCCCCGAACCCCGCCACCTCCCGGACCATGCTCGAGGAGAGGAAGGAGTGCTCGGGTGCGGTGGGCATGAACAGCGTCTCCACCCCGGAGAGCCGGTAGTTCATCTGCGCCATCTGCAGCTCGTAGTCGAAGTCGGAGATGGCCCGGAGACCCTTGACGATGGCGCCTGCCCCCTGAGCCAGGGCGAAATCCGCGAGGAGACCCGAGAAGACGTCGACGCGGACGTTGGCCAGGTGACCGGTGACCTCGGCCAGCATGGTGCGACGCTCTTCGAGGCTGAACAGGGCGGGGCCCTTGGCCGGCTTGGCCACGGCGGCCACGAT
This sequence comes from Acidimicrobiales bacterium, assembly GCA_051004925.1. Classification (GTDB taxonomy): domain Bacteria; phylum Actinomycetota; class Acidimicrobiia; order Acidimicrobiales; family AC-14; genus DATAQC01. Next base: position 4,999 of record JBPCJV010000222.1, read on the forward strand.
GACCTCGTCGAACTGGCGGGCCGTGCGCTCGACGATGTCGAGGTGTCCGAGGGTCACCGGGTCGAACGAGCCCGGAATGAGCGCGATCGTCACCTGGGCGCCCCTCCGTTCTGGTCTGTCTCTGTGCGTTGCACAGTGGTGACCACCGTACCGCCGTATCGTGCCGATCTGGTGGTCATCCAGCCCGGGCCGGGGTCGACCTGGCGTCGCGACTCGATCACCCCCAGATCGGCGGGCAGGCGACCCAGTACCGACGGCCAGTCCGCGAAGGCGTAGGGCGGATCGGCAAAGGCCAGGTCGAACCATCCCCCGGGGTCGTCGAGGAACCGGGCCACGTCGACCTGGACGACTCTCGTCGTCGGGCCGTCGAGCCCGGTGGCAGCCAGGTTGGCCTCGATCGTCCTGGCCGCCACCGGGTCGGCCTCCACGAAGGTGGCCGAGCTCGCGCCCCGGGACAACGCCTCGATGCCCATCGCCCCGGAGCCGGCGTAGAGGTCCAGCACCCGGGCCCCTTCGAGGGCCCCGAGGCTCCACAACGACGAGAACACCGCCTCGCGCACCCGCTCGCTGGTCGGTCGCAGCTGCCGACCGGACGGAGTCTGGAGCCGGCGGGCGCCGGCGGCGCCGGACAGCACCCGCATGACGCGAA
>JBPCJV010000223.1:0-3362 GCA_051004925.1 Acidimicrobiales bacterium
GGCGGATCGAGCATCACCGGTGGTTTCACCGTCGTGCCCATCGATCGCGGGGTCATCTTCATCCTTCCCGAAGGCCTGCAACTCCCGGCCACCGGACCCCCAGGCACGAGTTTCACGGTCGGTCTGCTCGGGTTCCGGCCCAACGCGCCTGTCACCTTCCACATCTACGGTGTGGAGCAGGGCGGTTCCACCTTCCGTTTCCTGACCAGTGTCTCGACCCAGGTGGACGACGCCGGCGAGCGCCGCTTCAACCTGACCACTTCCACCAGCGACCCCCCGGGAACCTACTGCGTGATCCTGCCCGAAGAGGCTTCCAGCCTGGAGCCGGGAGGGTTCAGCAGGTCGTGCACACAGGGAGATAGGGTCCCGCTCGGAGTGTTCACCCTCACAAGCTGATTCGGTTCACCGGCGAGAGCGGTTCAACGGCAATGACCAGCGATTCCCCGTCCCGACGCAGGATCAGGTGGTTCGCAACACCTGGTGTCGTCGTCGTCGGGCTCACGCTGGTCGCCTGTGGCGGAGGCAACGGGGGCGAGAGGACGGTGGTCTCGGCGGTCGCGACGTCGGTGCCGGTGACCACGACGTCGGTGCCGGTGACCACGACGGTCGCAACCGGCGACGGCACGACCGTCCCCGTGGGGGCTGCTCCTGTGGCAGGGGCGGCGGCCCCGACGGCATCGGCGTCTGCGCCCGAGCCCGAGCCCGAGCCCGAGCCCGAGCCCGAGCCCGACGATACCGACGTGCTCCAGCGGCGGGACGCGCCCCCCGACGGGGTCCCGGGGCAGTTCGCCTTCGTCTCCGGTGGGGCCGACGAGTCGTGCGACGGCTTCGAGGGCAGTCCCCGTGGCGTGTTCGTCGACGACTTCTTCCTGGCCGGCACCTTCGGCGCCGACCGGCCCGAGCTGGGCACGTACTTCGAGATCTGCTTCCCGGGTTTCGCGCTCCGACAAGCGCTCCGGGTCGAGGTCCGACCGCCGGGTCAACCGGCCCGGGTGTCGACGGCCTCGGAGTTCGGCGTCTCCGGGATCGTGTTCCTGGGATGGACGAGCTTCCCCGGCGACCCGTTGGGCACCTACGACGTCACCGCGACCCAGGGAACGCTACGGACGAGCGGGAGCTTCACCGTCTCACCGGCATCTCGCCCCAGGGTGGTCGTGGACCCACCGGCCCGGTCCCCCGACGACGCTCCGCCGCCGCCGCCGGGGACCTCGTTCCTGGTGTACGTCACCGGTTTCGAGCCCGGCGCCGACGCGCCCCTGTATCTGTACCGGCTGGAGCCGGACGAGGCCGGCAAGACGGAGGGTCAGATGCGCTACGTGACCACCATCTCGGTACCCATGGACGCCGGCGGCCAAGGAACGCACAGCCTGGCGACCACTCTCGACGACGCACCCGGCATGTACTGCATCGTCGTCCGGGCACCCGGTCGCGAATTGAACTACGAGAACGAGTGCAGCGGGTGGGGCCTGAACGACTTCTACCTCGGAGCCTGACAGTCACCGCCGTCGGCGCGAGCCTGACGCTTGTGAACCATGGCCGACCCGACACCCAGCCGACCGTCCTGGTCGTCGACGACGAAGAGCACATCACCGAACCGTTCTGGTCACGTTTCGGGCGGTCATAGCCCGGTCAAACGTGACCAGAACGTGGGGGGACGGGGGACGGGTGACCCGGCCCCGGTACCCTTCCCCGGTGAGTCTTTTCACCAGCGAGGCCGAGGGGGCCCTGGGCATCAGGGACCTCTACCGGCGGGTGTCACTGGCCATCGCCCGGGGCCTGCGCCAGCAGGTGTGGGTGCGAGGCGAGGTCAGCGCCCTGCGTGAGAAGAACCGGTGGTGCTTCGTCACCCTGGCCGAGCCCGCCCGTGACACCACCGAGGCCGACGCCACCCTCGACGTTGTGATCTGGAAGGCACCGTGGGCGCGCATCGCCAGGCAACTGGCCGAACGCGACCTGAGCCTGCGGGAGGGGATGACGGTGGCGCTCCTCGGCCAGGTCGTCCTGCGCCCGGGCACCGGCCGGGTGCAGTTCGAGTGCTCGGCCCTCGACACCGACGCCCTGCTCGGAGAGCTGACGGCCCGGCGCCTGGCCCTGCGGCGGACGCTGGCCGCCGAGGGCCTGCTCGACGCCAACCGGCGCCGGTCGCTGGCACCCGTCGCCCTCCGGGTCGGCCTGGTGGCCAGCCCCGACAGCCAGGGCTACCAGGACTTCCACAACGTGCTTGCCGCCTCCGGGTACGCCTTCGTCCTGGAGGAGCGGCCCGTGGTGGTGCAGGGGCTCGGGGCGCCGGCCGAGGTGGCAGCCGCCCTGGCCGACCTCGGCTCGCGGGGGGTCGACGTCGTGGTGGTCGTACGGGGAGGTGGTGCCCGCGCCGACCTCGACGCCTTCGATTCCGAGTTGGTGGTGCGGGCCGTGGCCGAGGTGCCCGTTCCGGTGTGGACCGGCCTCGGCCACACCGGCGACCGCTGCCTGGCTGACGACGCCGCGTCGGCCAGCTACTCCACGCCCACCGCCTGCGCCCAGGCCCTCGTGTCGAGGGTCGCCGAGTTCGAGCGGGCGGTCGGCGAGCGGGCCCGGAGGATCCAGGAGCTGACCATGCGCTCCCAGGCGTCCGCCCACGACCGGCTGGCCGGACGGCGTCGCCTCCTCGCCCGCAGCGCCGCCGCCCAGCTCGACCGCCACGGCGACGGTACGTCGCGGCGGGCGTCCGCCCTGCGCGTGACAGGCGGGCGCTGCGTCTCGGGTGCCGCCGTGGCGGTGACGGCGTCGGCGCTCCGGCTCACCCGCGACGCCGGCGCCGCCCTCGACGAGCACGCCGCCCGCGTGCAGCGCCAGGCGTCGACGGCGTCAGGTGCCACCGGGCGCCATCTCGAGCGCGGTGAGGAACGGCTCCGGACCGCCGCCGGCCGCCTCGGCGCGGCATCGCGTCGAACGGTGGCGGGCGCCGAGCGGGAGGTGGCGGGCAGCCGGCGGGTCCTCGGCGCATTCGACCCCGCCCGCCAGCTCGAGCGCGGCTGGTCGCTCACCATGGACGACCGCGGCAACCTCGTGCGCCGGGCGTCGGCCCTGCGACCGGGCCAGCGCATCACCAGCCGCTTCGTCGACGGAGAGCGCGCGAGTGTCGTCGAGGCCGACGCGTCCGCGGTCGGTGGGGCGGACACATGACGGGCGCCGGCGACCGCCCGGTCGCCCCCGCCGACCTCTCCTACGCCGACGCCACCGCCGAGCTCGACGCCATCATTGCCGAGTTCGACCAGGGCCAGGTCGACGTCGACCGCCTCGCGGCGCGGTTCCAACGGGCCACGGAGCTCGTCGAGGAGCTCGACCGCCGTATCCGCGTCAACCGCGAGAAGGTGGAGGCG
>JBPCJV010000224.1:0-6393 GCA_051004925.1 Acidimicrobiales bacterium
GTCCACGCCCATCTGGGCACCCTCCAGCGGCTGGGCTACCTGCGCCGCGATCCCACCAAGCCGCGCGCCATCGAAGTCCGCTGCGACCCGGAGTCGGCCTCGCCGATCGAGCGTCGCCCGGCCCGGCACGTCCCCCTGGTGGGCGACGTCGCCGCCGGCACCGACGTGCTGGCCCAGGAGAACGTGGAGGAGATGCTGCCGATGCCGGCCGACTTCACCGGCGACGGCCAGCTGTTCATGCTCCGCGTGCGGGGCGAGTCGATGATCGAAGCCGGCATCCTCGACGGCGACTACGCCGTCGTCCGCCAGCAGGCAGAGGCCACCAAGGGCGAGATCGTCGTGGCCGGGATTCCCGGCGAGGAGGCCACGGTGAAGACCTACAGCCGCAAGGGCAACAAGGTCGTGCTGCTCCCGGCCAACTCGTCGATGGAACCGCTCGAGTTCGATCCCGCCGATGTCCAGATCTACGGGAAGGTGGTCACCATCCTCCGGCGCCTGTGAAGCGGATGCGCACCACCATCGTGGCCAGGGCGGCCCCGACCCCAACCAGCAGTAGGGCGGCGCCGGCGATGGGCACCGGACTCCGGCTCCCGGGCTCGCCGGTCGAGCGGGCCCGGCCGGCGGCCAGCTCGTCGGGGTCCGGCAACACGGTCGGCGCCGGAGCCGGCGTGGCCGGCGGCGACGGGGTGGTGGAGGTCGGGGCCGCGGTGGTCGAGGTCCGGGCCGGCCGGGCGGCGGTCGGCGGAGGCGTCGTGGCAACGGGTGCCGGTGGCGGAGACGGGCGGGAGCCGGCGGCGGCGGCGAGGTTCAACCGGCCCTGGCAGCCCTGACCGCAAGAGATCCGGTCGAGGGTCCCCAGCAGGCGCTGGACGGCCGCGGCCGGCGACAGGCCCTGCGAGAGCAGGACGGCCAGGGCGCCCGAGACGTGGGGAGCAGCCATCGACGTGCCCGCCGTCGACGCGTACTCGCCGTCCAGGAAGGTGGAGATGACATTGTTGTCGGCGCCCCCGGTGCCGGCGCCGCCGGGGGCCACCGCTCCCCACTTGGCGTTCCCGATGGAGCTCGAGTACGAAGCCACGCCGCCGGCCCGATCGGTGGCCCCCACCACGATGGCGTTCAGCGCCCCGTAGTTCTGGCTCCCCAGCTCGGCGATGCCGGTGCTGTAGTTGCCCGAGGCCAGAACCGGCACCGCCCCCCTGCTCCAGGCGTACTCGATCCCGGTCCGCAGGGGGGTCCCCAGCAGGCTGGTGACCAGGAACTGGGGGTCCCCGAGGCTGAGGTTGACCACTTTCGCCCCCCGGTCGACCACCCAGCGGATCCCGGCGTTGATGTCCTCGATCCGCCCCTCGCCGTTGCTAGCCAGCACCTTGGCCACCAGCAGCCGGGCGTCGGGCGCCACCCCGGCCACGCCCCGGCCGTTGCCGGTGGCAGCGGCGGCGATGCCGCTCACCAGGGTGCCGTGGCCGTTGGCGTCCTGGCCGCCGCCGTCGGTGCATGGTTTGCCGATGCAGTCGGCGGAGCCGGCGATCTTGCCGGACAGGTCGGGATGGCCGAGGTCGACCCCTGTGTCGACAACGCCGATGGTGATCCCGCCGCCCCTGGCCGTGGCCCACGCCGCCTGGGCCCCGATCTGCTGCAAGGCCCACTGCCGGGCCATGAAGGGGTCGTCGCCGGGTGCCGCTCCCGCGCCCCGGGCGCCGCTCAGCCCGGTGAGCAGCCCGGTGAGCAACATCGTGAGCAGGACGGCAATCGCCACCGCACCTGCCCGTCGGCTCACCTCGCCTATGGTGCCGCATTCACCGAGGGTGGTCAGATCACCCCGCTTCGAGCAGGGCCCGCACCACCCGGTACACCGTCTCCACGTCGGATCGGGTCACCTGCTCGCCTGCGCTGTGGGCCACCGAAGGGTCGCCCGGCCCGAAGTTGGTGGCCGGGATCCCCCGGGCCGCGAACCGGGCCACGTCGGTCCATCCCAGCTTGGCCCGGGCCGGTTGGCCGGTGGCCGCCAGCAGGGCCTGCAGCAGTGGATGGCCCAGGGCGGGCAACGCCCCCGCAGCCACGTCGAGCACCTCGAACCCGTCCACCGGTCCCACCACCCGGCGCAGGTGGGCCTCGGCCTGGGCCGGGGAGCGGTCGGGGGCGAAGCGGTGGTTGAGGGTGACCGTCGCCCGATCGGGCACCACGTTGGCGGCCACCCCGCCGCCGACCGCCACCGCCTGGAGGGCCTCCCGGAAGTGGCAGCCGTCCAGCTCGACCCGCCGATCGTCGTAGCCCGCCACCGCCGCCAGCAGCGGGGCCAGGCGGTGGATGGCGTTGCGCCCCAGCCAGGGCCGGGCCGAGTGCGCCCGCTCCCCGGTGAGGGTCACCCCGACCCGCATGGTGCCCTGACAGCCGGCCTCCACCACCGCCCCTGTGGGCTCGGCCAGCAGGGCGGCATCGCCGGCCAGCAGGTCGGGCCGCTCCCGGAACAGGCGCTCCACCCCGTTGTGGACGGAGTCGATCTCCTCGCACTCGTAGAACACGTAGGTGGTGTCGACGGCCGGCTCCGCCACCGTGCGGGCCAGCTCCAGCAGGACCGCCACCCCGGACTTCATGTCGGCCGAGCCGATGCCCCACAGCACGTCGCCGTCGATGCGGGCCTGCTCGTTGCCGTTCGGCGGGACGGTGTCGGTGTGGCCGGCCAGCACCAGCCGCAGGTCGCGCCCCAGCGACGTTCGGGCCACCAGATTGTCGCCCACCCTGGTGACATCCAGCCAGGGCACGGGCGCCAGCAGGGCCTCCAGGTGGTCGGTCACCGCCCGCTCGTCGTGGCTGACCGAGGGGATGGCGACCAGCTCGGCGGTGAGGGCCAGCAGATCCGTCACCCTCAGGCGCCGGAACCGTGCTGGCGGAGGACGTCCTCCAGCTGGGCCTTGTCGTGGCGCTCGCCCTCGGGCAGCCGCTTGAGCACCAGGGCGCAGGGCAGGCCGAACTCGCCCCCGGGGAACGAGCGTGGACGGGTGGCGCCCACCACCACGCACCAGGGCGGGACCTCGCCCCGGGCCAGGGTCTCGCCCGTCTGGGAGTCGATCACCGGGATCGACCGGGACAGGATGAGCCCGGCGCCGAGCACCGACCCGCGGCCGACGCGAGCGCCCTCCACCACCATGCAACGGCTGCCGATGAGGGCGTCGTCGCCGATGATGACCGGGGCGGCCTGCGGCGGCTCCAGGACCCCACCGATGCCCACGCCGCCCGAGAGGTGGACGTTGGCCCCCACCTGGGCGCAGGACCCCACCGTGGCCCAGGTGTCGACCATGGTGTTGGCCCCCACCCGCGCCCCGATGTTGACGTAGCTGGGCATGAGCACCACGCCCGGCTCCAGGAACGACCCCCACCGGGCCGACGCCCCCGGCACCGCCCGCACGCCGGCGGCGGCGTAGCCCCGCTTGAGGGGGATGCGGTCGGCGTACTCGAACGGGCCCACCTCTATCGTCTCCATGGCCGACAGCCGGAACAGCAGCAGGATGGCCTGCTTCAACCAGGCGTGCACCACCACCTCTCCGGTGGCGGCGTCGAGCTCGGCCGTGCGGGCCTCGCCCGTATCGAGCAGGTCGATGGCCAGGTCGACCACCGCACGGGCGTCGCCGTCGTCGGGTGTCAGCTCGGCGCGCCGCTCCCACAGCTCGCCGATCTGCGTCTCCAGGTCTGCCATCGTGCCTCCCGGGCCGAGCGTACCGGAGGGCTCGACCGCGCAGTCCTACCCGCCGGGGCGCCGGACGGCAACGAGGTCGCGGGCCACTGCCTCACCCAGCGAGCGCGTGGCTCGACGGTTGATCTCGGCCCCGGCGACCGCCCCGGCCAGGAACGGCGCCAGAGTGGGCAGGTTGCGCAGGGCCCGACCGGCCAGCCGCCGCTGCAGCACCCGGGTCAGCTCCCGCCTGGTCGACTGGCCGAGCGCTTTGCTCAGGCCGCCAGCCCGCACCAGGTCGCGGGCGGTCACCCCCCGGCGCTCGGCCCACGCCCGGGCCACGGCCGCGCCCCGCTCGGTGGGCGTGCCGGTGACGGGCCGCTCGTACACGGCGTGCAGCTCGGCGACGAGCTTCATCTCCACGGCCACCACCGCCAGGGTCTCCACCACCAACTCGGCCGGCAGCGCCAGCCACGTGGGCGGGGCCATCTCCGACACTCCCGCGACGCCTCCGGCCACCGCACCCATGGCCGCGGTGGTGCGGGCGGCGTTGCGGATCAGGACGTGGGCCAGCTCCGGCCCCGACTGACCGTGATGGGCCCGCAGGGTGGGCAGGTCGCGCGCCGGTACATGGGGAGCGGCGTCGAGCATTGTCTCGGCCAGCCACTTGCCCGAGCTCACCGACCGGGCGCCGGCTGCTGTCATCGACGATCGCACCAGCCCGGCGGTGCGCCGCAGGGCGTGGCGGTCGCGATCCCCGGCCGCCAGCGCCCCTCCCGCCCGGCCCAGGTCGTCTTCGTCGTCGGTCACGGATGAGATGTACCCAGCCCGCCGACTCAGGCGACCGACCGCCGGATGGCGGCGTGGAGGGCCTCGGGCGTGAGCACGCCACAGTAGCGGCCCTGGTCGACGACCGCCACCCACCCCGCGTCGTGCAGGAGGAGCTGGGCGAGGGCGTCTTTGAGGGTGGCGTCGGTCCCCACCGCCGCAGGCACGGGCTCGAGGGCACCATCGACGTGGTCGGACGTCTCGGATTTCTCCACGCCGGCCCGGGAGACGGCGCCGACCAGCGTGCCCTCGCCGTCGACCACCACCGCCCACGCCGTGCCGGCATCGTCCATACGCCCGCGGGCCTCGGCCGCGGTCGTCCCCGGCGCCACCACGGGCAGGGTGGCCAGCCCGGCTCCGTCGACGGCCGTCACCGACAGGCGCTTCAGGCCGCGGTCGGACCCCACGAACTCGGCGACGAACGGGGAGGCGGGCCGGCCGAGCACGTCGGCGGGCGAGGCGTACTGCTCGAGCACGCCGCCCTGGCGCAGGATGGCGATGCGGTCGCCGAGGCGGATGGCCTCGTCGATGTCGTGGGTCACGAACACGACCGTCTTGTTGACCTCCGACTGGAGGCGCAGGAACTCCTGCTGGAGGCGATCACGGGCGATGGGGTCGATGGCCCCGAACGGCTCGTCCATGAGGAGCACGGGCGGGTCGACGCCCAGGGCCCGGGCCACGCCCACCCGCTGGCGCTGTCCGCCCGACAGCTGGTGCGGGTAGCGGTTCCCGTAGACCGCGGGGTCGAGGCCCACCAGATCCAGGAGCTCGTCGACGCGTGCGCGCGTGCGCTGGCGGTCCCAGCCCATGAGCCGGGGGACGGTGGCCACGTTGGCGGCCACGGTCAGGTGTGGGAACAGGCCCACCTGCTGGATGACGTAGCCGATGTGGCGGCGGAGGGTCACGGGGTTGACGCTGGTCACGTCGTCGTCGCCGATGAAGATGCGCCCGCTGGTGGGCTCCACAAGGCGGTTGATCATCTTCAGGGTCGTCGTCTTCCCGCACCCCGACGGGCCCACGAGCACGCACACGTGGCCGTCGTCGATCTCGAGATCCAGGCGCTCGACGGCCACCTGGCCGTTGGGGAAGCGCTTGGAGAGGGACTCGAGCCGGATCACGGAGGGTCGACCGGCATGGGTCGATAGTCTGCCCGAGTGCCGGCGACCTGGCTTCTCGCCGCGGCGGATCCCTGGGTGCGGTGGGACTGGGTGTCACGCCACACCGACGACATCAGCGCCGCGACCCGCCAGCACGTGGAGCTCACCGTGATCGCCGTCGCCGTGGGAATGGCCATCTCCTTTCCCCTGGCGCTGGCCGTCCACCGCTGGAGGTGGGCCTCGACGCCCGTGCTTTCGGGCACGGGAATCCTCTACACCATCCCCTCGCTCGCCCTATTCGCCCTGCTCGTCCCGTGGACGGGCCTGAGCCGCACCACGGCGGAGATCGGGCTGGTGGGCTACACGCTGCTCATCCTGATCCGCAACATCGTCGCCGGCCTCCAAGCCGTGCCCGACGACGTGAAAGAGGCGGCGCTCGGCATGGGGTTCACGAAGCGTCGCCGCCTCCTGCGCATCGAGCTGCCCCTGGCCGTCCCGTCGATCATCGCCGGCATCCGCATCGCGACCGTCACGACGATCGGGCTGGTCACCGTCACCGCCCTCATCGGCCAGGGCGGCCTGGGCCAGTTCATCCTCGAGGGACTCACCCGCGACTTCCGCACCCCCCTGGTCGTGGGCACGGTGCTGTCGATCGCCCTCGCCGTGGTCGCCGACCTCAGCCTCGTGGGCCTCGAGCGCGCCGTCACGCCCTGGGCCCGTCGGCCCGAGCGGCGGAGCCGCTCAGGAGACAGTGGCTGGGCCCGTCGGCCCGAGCGGCGGAGCCGCTCAGGAGACAGT
>JBPCJV010000225.1:0-2931 GCA_051004925.1 Acidimicrobiales bacterium
GCGACCCGTCGAGCTTCACCTACGCCGTCGGCGACTTCGTGGGCGCCAGCCCCGAGCTCCTGGTCCGTCGCCGCGGCAACAGGGTGATGTCGCGGCCGATGGCGGGCACGGCCACGCGCGGCGCCACCGAGGCCGACGACAACCTGCTGGTCGCCGCGCTCGCCAGCTCGGCCAAGGAGGCCGAGGAGCACGCCCTCGTGGTGCAGGCCGTGCGCGAGGCGCTAGAGCCACTGTGCCGGGAGCTGGTGGGCGGCGCCCAGCCCGACGCCGTGCGCCTGGCCACCGTCACCCATCTGGCCACCACCGTGGCCGGCCACCTCGTGGAGCCGGCTCCCTCGGCCCTGGCCCTGGCCGGGCTCCTCCACCCCACACCGTCGGTGGCCGGCCTGCCCCGCGCCGACGCCCTGGCCGCCATCGCCGACCTCGAGACCTTCGACCGGGGCAACTACGCCGGTCCCGTCGGTTGGGTCGACGCCCGCGGCGACGGCGACTGGGCCGTGGCCCTGCGGTGCGCCCAGGTCGACGGCCGGCGTGCCCGTCTCACCGCCGGCGCCGGGATCATGGCCGACTCCGACCCCGACGCCGAATGGGCCGAGACCGAGGCCAAGCTCGAACCCATGCTGCGGGCCCTGGCCGCCGGGTAGGTCCATCTACAGTCTGCGGCGTGAAGAAGGGCCGCATGGAGGCGTTCAGCGACGGCGTGATCGCCATCCTGATCACGATCATGGTGTTGGAGCTGCAGATCCCCCACGAGGCCGACGCCGATGCGCTCGAGCCGCTCGTTCCGGTGTTCACGAGCTACGTCCTCAGCTTCGTCATCGTGGGCATCTACTGGAACAACCACCACCACATGTTGCAGGTCACCGAACGGATCAACGGCTCCATCCTCTGGGCCAACCTGCATCTGCTCTTCTGGCTGTCGCTGTTCCCCTTCTTCACCGGTTGGATGGGCGAGAACGACTTCGCCGCGCTCCCCACGGCCGCCTACGGAGGGGTGCTGCTCATGGCCGCCATCGCCTACTACGTCCTCCAGCGCGCCATCGTCGTCGAGCAGGGCCCTGACTCCGCGCTCGCCGCCGCCCTGGGCCGCGACCTCAAGGGAAAGTTCTCCCCCGTCCTCTACGTGGCTGCAATCCCGCTGGCCTTCGTCAACCGGTGGATCGCCTTCGGCCTGTACGTCGCGGTGGCGCTCATGTGGTTGGTGCCCGACCGTCGGCTGGAGGCGGCGGTCGAACGGGCGTAGGTCAGGACTCGACGAGGCGAGACCGAACCTCGGCCATCTTGGCTCGCAGCTCGTCCTGGGTGATGATCCCCCGCTCCATGAGCAGGTGGGCGGAGACGAGCGCCGACCTGGCGTGCGACGGGAACTCGGCATACACCGTCTCCCCCAGCTCGTCCTCGGCCTGCCGTCGCTCGAGGCTGTCGAGGGCGCCCCGCCACAACAGGCAGTCGCAGGTGGCCTGCATGCTGGACTCCCACGGCGCGGCCTGACGATCACGATCGGTCAGGGCCAGGCTGCGCTCGTGGCGCACGGGCTTCATGGCGTCCGTCAGCACCTCGTACCCGCCGGTGCCCACCTGGCCGCCGCCGCTCATCCGCTCGGCACCGGGTCTGAAGGTGCCCCCGACGCCGTCCAGTCGACCTGGGGAAGGGCCACCCCGATCATCGTGTCCCTGGTGACGATCGCCGCCAACTGGTCCTCGGTCCATCCCTCGGTTCCCTCGGGTTGCATCGGCATCACCATGAACCGCGACTTCTGGTTCGAGTCGTGCACGCGGACCTCCACCTCGGGCGGGAGGTGGAGGCCGAACTGGGTGAGGACCTGGCGCGGCCACCGGACCATGCGGCGGCGGTAGTGCGGCGTGCGGTACCCCTCCGGCGACATCCCCAGGCCGGGCCGGGGATAGCAGGAGCACAACGTGCAGACGATGACGTTGTGCACCGCCGGCGTGTTCTCGAGCACGTAGAAGTACGTGTAGTCGCTCGGGGTGCCCGTACCGGTGGGGTCGTTCCAGTCGATCCCCACCTCCGCACACGCCTCCGTGCCGTTCTCCAGCAACCGCTGCTTGAACGCAGGGTCCGTCCAGGCCTTGGCCACCAGGCGCGACCCGCCGGAGGGGCCGATGCTCTGGGCCCATTCCAGGAAGCGCCGGTGGTCCTCGGCGGAAAAGAGCCCGTGCTCGATGGCCAGCTCCCGAACGGCTGTCTCGAGGACCTCGAACTCACTGACCTCCTCCGGGCCCTGAATCGGGGCGTGGGCGTCGTGGTCGTGGTCGTGGTCGTGGGAACCGTCGCTCATTCCGTCTCCTCGTCGGCCGGGCGGAGCCAGCGCTCGGACACCTCGGTCTCCAGCGTGTCGCCGTCGAACCCGGTGTAGTTGGGCCACAGCTCGGTCTGACGGAAGCGGACGACGTAGAAGGGCTCGGTGCGCCCGTCGTCACGTCCCCACGCTTCGTCCTCCGGGATCACCCATTCGGGGCGGTGCTCCACGACGACGCCGGTGTGGCCCCGCGTGAACGCCTGCGTGCGCGGTGTGGAACAGGGTGGTGGCCTGGCGAACGGTGACCCGGTCGCCGATCTCGTTGAGGGTTGGGCAACGGGCTGCCCTCGTAGTCGCTACCGCTCACGGCTTTGCCGTCGGCCGTAGCCCATTTGACCGACGCATCGCCGGAGCCCGAGCGGGTGACGGTGAAGGTCACCGTCACCATGCCCGCGCCTGGGAACCCCTCGACCACCGACACGTCGTCGACCGAGAAGCTCGACGAGTAGTCGTCGTTGACAATGGTGCCCCGGCCGGTGTCGTCGACTATCCTGGAACCGACGCTCGGGTTCCTGAGCTTGACGAAGAAGGCCTCGGCCGGCTCGATAACGATGTCGCCCTTGACCGTCACCGACAACGTCTTGGTCTCCTCAGTGGGGTTGAAGGTGAGG
>JBPCJV010000226.1:0-12199 GCA_051004925.1 Acidimicrobiales bacterium
GGCACGGCCAGGATGCCCACACACGCCAGCGAGGTGGCGATGGACGTCTTCAGGGACAGACCCATCACCTGCGAGAACGCCGGCACCAGCACCGCCCCCCCGCCGATGCCGAGCAGGCCCGAGAGCAGGCCGGCGCCGGCCCCGACGGCCACGCCGACCACAACCGACTCCCGCCGGGGTGCCGCGGCCGCGTGCACCTCCTCGTCGGTGCCGGGCTCGGGGGTCCGGGCCATGCGCACGGCGCTCAGCACCAGGAGCACGGCCGTGAGCACCATCAGCCAGTGGCCCTCGCCCGGGACTTCGTGCGAGGCGAACGAGCCGGCCACGACCGCCACCAGGCCGGCGGGCGCGGTCGCCAACAGGACCCGCCCGTCGACCAGCCCCTCCTTCACGTAGCGGGCGGTGCCGGAGGCGGCACTGAGGACGATCGGCGGCAGGGTGGTGCCCACGGCGAGGAAGGCCGAAGCCCCCAGCAACCGCACCCCGGGGGTGGTGATGATCGCCCCGCCGATTCCGAACACGCCCGAGAGGATGCCGCTGAGGGCGCCGAGGGCCAGGGTGAGGACGTCGCGGAGCAACCCCTCGGCCATGGCCGAGATCATTGCGGAGTTCAGGCCGCGGACTCCGGGAACAGCAGGTCGACGAAGCGCTCGACGGTGGGCTGGGGCTCGTGGTTGGCCAGGCCGGGCTGCTCGTTGGCCTCGATGATCGTGTAGTCCGGCCCGTCGACGGCGGCCACCATCAGGTCGATGCCGACGACCGGGATCTCGATGGCCGCCGCCGCCGCCACCGCCACCTCGGCCAACGTGGGGTGGAGGCGCTCGGTCACGTCGTCGATGCTGCCGCCGGTGTGCACGTTGGCGGTGCGGCGCACGGCCAGCACCTCCTCGGCGTCAAGCACCGTGTCGGCGTCGCATCCCTTCGCCCGCACGACCTCCAGGGTGGTGTCGTCGAACGGGATGTCGGCCGCCCCGTCGGTGGCGTCGGCCCGCTCCCGACTGAGCGATTCCACCAGTTCGGCCACGGTGTGACGACCGGTGCCCGTCACCGTGGGCGGACGCCGCACCGACGCGGCCACCACCTCGCCGGCGATGACGATCACCCGGAGGTCCTCGCCGTCGCAGCGCTTCTCGAGCAGGACCTCGGGACAGACCGGCCGGGCCACCTTGAGGGCCCGGGCCAGAGCGTCGGGATCGGTGACGCCGACGGTGAGGCCTTGGCCACCCTCGCCCCGGGCCGGCTTCACCACGATGTCCTTCCACTCGGCCAGGAAGGCGAGGTCACCGTCGTCGCCGGTCGCCAGGCGGCCGGGAGCGACCACGAGCCCGGCCCGCTCCAGCACCCGGCGGGTACACACCTTGTGGTCGCAGCGACGGAAGGCGGCCGCGGTGGTGAGCTCCGACAGCGACTCGAAGGTGATGATGCGGCGGCCGTCGAGGGTGAGGACCAGCTCACCGGTGGCGGCGTCGAGCACATCGACGCCGATATCGCGACGCAGCGCCTCGTCCACGATCACCCGGGCGTACCGGTTCAGCTCGCCATAGCCCTCGGGCCGGCCAACTGAGCCCTCGGGCCGGCCAACTGAGCCCTCGGGTGGGTACGTCAGCCGTCGACCCCGTGGGTCACGCGGCGGCGACGGCCAGGGCAACCTCGACGGACGACGACGGCGCGTCGGCGGTAGACCGGTAGCGGCAGGCCTCGCCCACCAGCCAGCCGAACAGGGCGGGGTGGCCCTCGACGTCGGGGAGCAGCTCGGGGTGCCACTGCACGCCCAGCATCGGGGCGGCCCCGATCCCCTCGACGGCCTCGATGACGCCGTCTTCGGCCCAGCCGACGGCCCGCAGGCCCGTACCCACCTGGTCGACGGCCTGGTGGTGGAGCGAGTTCACGCCGACGACGTCGACGCCGACCACGGCCCGGAGAGTGCTGGCCTGCTGGACGGCCACGGTGTGGACCACCTCGGCCCACCGGTCGCGCTGGCAGTGCTCGCTCGTGGTCACGGTGGGGAGGTGAACGACGAGGGTGCCGCCCATGCCCACGTTGAGAACCTGGGCGCCGCGGCACGTGCCCAGGACCGGCAGACCGACCTTCGCCGCGTGCCTGACGAGCGCCAGCTCCCAGGCGTCGCGCCCGGGCTCGACGGCACGCACCTCCGACGAGGGGACCCCGCAATAGAACGCCGGGTCCACGTCGCCGCCGCCGCTCAGGAGAAGTCCGTCGAGGCCCTGGGCGACGGCCGGGGCATCGCTTGGGTCGCATGCAGGAAGTACCAGCGGGATGCCGCCGGCCCGCACCACCGCATCGACGTAGGCCCGCTCGAGGGCCTCCACGGCCCGGTCCTCGTGGATGCTCAGCGAGACGGTGATCCCGATGCGGGGCTTCATGTCGAACCTCCTGAACCCAACATACGCCTTCTCGGTTTCCGACAGGTTTCGGAACAGAGAAATCTACAAGCCGTGAGACTGGAGCCACAGCTCGAGGAGGCCGAGCTCCCAGAGCTTGTTGTAGCGAAGGGTGGTCAGCTCGTTGGGGTTGTCGAGGAGGTGGCTCACGTGCTCGGGGCGGAACAGCCCCCGGTCGACCGCCGCGGGGCTGCGCAGGGCGTCGCCCAGGAGGTCGACGTAGGGCCCCTCCAGGTGGATCAGGGGGGGCACCGGGAAGTACCCCTTGGGCCGGTCGATGACCTCGTGGGGCAGCACCTCACGCGCCAGGTCCTTGAGGATCCCCTTGCCGCCCTCGGCCAGCAGCAGCTCAGTTGGGCAGGCGGTGGCCAGCTCCACCAGCTCGTGGTCGAGGAACGGCACTCGGGCCTCGAGACCCCAGGCCATGGTCGTGTTGTCGACCCGCTTGACGGGGTCCTCCACCAGCATGACGTGGGTGTCGAGGCGCAGGGCACGGTCGACAGGGGTGGGGGCGCCGGAGCGCTCGAACCAGTCGGCCACGAACTTACGGCTCACGTCGTGGTCGACCTGGTAGTCGGGGCTGACGGCCTCGGCCACGGCGGCGTGGTCGCGGTCGAAGAACAACGAGGCGTAGCGGTCGACGCCGTCCCCCGTGGCCGTCGCCAGCTTCTGGTACCAGGGGTAGCCGTCAAAGACCTCGTCGGCGCCCTGGCCCGACTGCACAACCTTCACGTGCCGCGACACCTCCTCCGACAGGAGGAAGAACGCCACCACGTCGTGGCTCACCATGGGCTCGCTCATGGCCGCCACGGTCGCCGGCAGGGCCTCCAGCACGCGGGCGGTCGGCACCCGGATCTGGTGGTGGTCGGTCTCGAACCGCTCGGCCACGGCGTCGGACCAGCGGAACTCGTCGCCCTCCTCGTCGCCGATGGTGTCGAAGCCGATGCTGAACGTGGACAGGTCGTCCTGACCGCCCTCGCGCAGCAGGCCCACGATGAGGCTGGAATCGAGCCCGCCGGAGAGCAGCACGCCCACCGGCACGTCGGACACCAGACGGCGCTCCACGGCCAGGCGCAGGCCGGCGGCCACGGCCTCGAGCCACTCACCCGGCGACCGCTCGACTTGCGCCTCCTCGGAGTGGCCGGTGGGCTCCCAGTAGCAGGTCTGGTCGCGCCGGCCGTCGGCCTCGATCTCGAGGACCGTCGCCGGCGGCAGCTGGGTGACCCCTCGGAGGATCGTGCGGGGCGAAGGCACCACGGCATGGAACGTGAGGTAGTGGTGCAGGGCGACGGGGTCGACGGTGGTGTCGACGCCCGGCGTGGATGCCAGCGACGGCAGGGTGGAGGCGAAGCGCAGGCACCCCGGTCCCTCGGCCAGGTAGAGGGGCTTCACGCCCAGCCGGTCGCGGGCCAGCACGGCCTTGCCCGAGTCGCGCTCGGTGATGCAGAAAGCGAACATGCCCACCAGGCGCTCCAGGAAGGCCCTCCCCCACCGGTGGTAGGCCTTGAGCACCACCTCGGTGTCGCTCGTCGAGAAGAACCGGTAGCCGGCCGCCTCCAGCTCCACCCGCAGGTCGCGGTGGTTGTAGACGCAGCCGTTGAACACGATCGTCAGGCCCAGCTCGGCGTCGACCATGGGCTGGCCGCCCCGCTGGGAGAGATCGATGATGGCCAGGCGACGATGGCCCAGCGCCACCCGGCCCGACGCCCACAGCCCCGACCCGTCGGGGCCGCGCGACGCGAGTCGCTCCGTCATGCCGGCGACCACGTTCGTGTCGGCGGGATGACCGTCGAAGCGCAGCTCTCCACTGATGCCGCACATGCGCACCACCGTGTACCTGTCGATGTGAACGAAGCATGTCCGGCCCATGAACAGCGGTGGTCGGTCGGGCCAGGGTCATTGACCGTAGCGGAGCGGTGGGCAACGGTGGATCCCTACCCTTGGGGCCCGAGTGGCCCTCTGAGCGGGGAGCACCTGGCCCCCCCTACAACAGTGCGGAAGGAGGACACGACACGGAACGGCTGACGTTGGGCGTCGAGGAGGAGTTCCTCGTCGTCGACCGCGGCACGGGCGCCCTCATCCCTGGCGCCGACCGGCTGCTCCCCCACGCCCGGGAGACGCTGGGAACCGACGTCGCGTCCGAGCTCAACCTGTGCCAGATCGAGGTGGGCACGCCGGTGTGCACCACGCTCGCCGAGGTGCGCACCGAGCTGGTACGGCTCCGGCGCGGGCTCGGGATCGCCGCCGGCAAGGTGGACACCGGGGTGGTGGCCGTCGGCACCCACCCGTTCGGGCGATGGCAGGACCAGAAGGTCGACGTGGCCAACGAGCGGTACCGGCGCATGGAGGACGCGTACCGGATCATCGCCCGTCAGCAGGTGATCTGCGGCTGCCACGTGCACATCGGCATCGACGACGCCGACCTGGCCGTGGCCACCATGAACCGGGTCCGCCCGTGGCTGTCGGTGCTCCTCGCCCTGTCGGCCAACTCGCCGTTCTGGCAGGGGCTCGACACCGGCTACGCCAGCTACCGGCTCCAGGTGTGGCAGCGCTGGCCGACGGCGGGCATGCCCCCGTGGCTGGCGTCGGCCGCGGAGTTCCGTGACCTCGTCGACCAGCTGCAGGACATCGAGGCCATCGAGGACCCGACCTTCCTCTACTGGTACGTGCGGCCGTCGATCCGCTGGCCCACGCTCGAGTTCCGGGCCTGCGACGTGTGCCTGGCCGTCGACGACACCGTGGCCGTGGCCGGCCTCGTGCGGGCCCTGGCCTGGACGTGCGCCCGGGAGGCCGCCGACGGCGCCCCGCGGCGCAGCCCCCGCACCCAGGTGATGGAGGCGGCCATGTGGCGGGCCGCCCGCTACGGCCTGGGCGGGAGGTTGGTGTCACCGTCGGCCATGGCCGCCCGGCCCTCGGCCGACGTGGTGGGCGAGCTGATGGCCTACCTGCGGGAGGGTCTGGAGTTCCACGGCGACTGGTTCGAGGTGTCCAACCTGGTGGCGGCCATCCTGGCCTCGGGCGACGGCGCGTCGCGCCAGCGAGCCGCCTTCGCCCGCCACGACGACCCGCGCGACGTGGTCAGCTACGCCATGGACGCCACGTTGGGCTCGGTTGACGACCTGGTCGCCTGGCCCGGCCCCGGCTGGTGAGGGCGTCTGACCAGCTGGGTCAGGGGCGCCAGGGGGGAGCCACGCCGGCGTAGAGCTCGACGGGCACCGTACCGGAGTAGGTCTTGTTGTACGTCCAGTCGGCCTGCTTCTGGCGGTGGCGCTCGTCCCACACGGCCTTGCCGCCGCGGATGTCGACCAGCTCGGCGATCAGTTCCGGCTCGGCCGGCGCCTGCTTGCCCTTCAGGTGGGCGTCGAACTCGTGGCCGAAGTGCTCCACGATGCTGCCGAGGACGACCTGCTGCTGGCTGGCCAGGAAGCACCGGGCCCGGTCGGCGACGGTGCCCAGCCGCTTGCGGACGACGTCGTAGTCGTGCTGGCTGCCCTCGGAGCGGCTCACCTTGGGCAGCACTTCGGACAGCACGATGCCGTCGAGCTTGCAGGGCAGGCACTGCCCGCAGGACTCCACGGCCAGGAAGCGGGCCACGCCGGCGGCGACGGCCGGCATGTCGGCCGTGTCGTCGAACACGATGAAGCCGCCAGAGCCCACCCCGCTGCCGATGGCCCGCAGCGCCTCGTAGGTGACCGGCGTGTCGAGGCGGTCGGCGGGGATGATGCCGTTGGCCACGCCCGAGACCACGGCCTTGATGGTGCGCCCCGACCGGGGCCCGCCCCCGATCTCCTCGATGACCTCGCGCAGCGGCGTGCCCATCTGCACCTCACCCACCCCGTGGTGCTGGGTGTGGCCGGTGATCGTGCACACCATGGTGCCCGGCGACTCCTCCGTGCCCATCGTCCGGAACCAGGCGGGCCCCCGGGCCACGATGCGGGCCACGTTGGCGAGGGTCTCGGTGTTGTTCACGAGCGCCGGGGCCACCTGGGCGTCCGGGTCCATGCCGGCGATGGCGGCCTTGCTGGCACCGATGCCGCGGCGGAACGTGGGCACGACGCGGGGGAACGGCCAGCCGCCGTCGATGGTGTCGAGCAGGGCGCTCTCCTCGCCGTAGAGGTACTCGTCGGGCCCCTCGAACACGACGATCTCGACGCCCTCGCTCCAGCCGGCCACGTCGGCCTCCTCGGCCGCGGCCCGCACCCGGTCGACCTCGCCACCGAACGACCGCTTCCTGGCGAAGATCACCAGGTCGGCCCCGACGGCGCGCGCCGCGATGAGGGCGCCCTCGATGACCACGTAGGGATTGCGGCGCAGGATGGCCCGGTCCTTCAGGGTGCCGGGCTCGCCCTCGGCGGCGTTGACGATCATCGTGGTCGGCACGTCGGGCGACCGGTTCTCGGCCACCGTCTGCCACTTGCGCCCGGTTGGGAACCCCGCCCCGCCCCGCCCCCGCAGGCCCGACTCGGCCACGACCTCGATGATGGCCGCCGGATTCACCTGCTGCGCCGCCTTGAGTCCCTTGCCGCCACCCCGAGCCAGGAACTCGTCGAGGGAGAAGATGGGCTGGGGGTACAGCACACGGTGTACAAGTGCCATTACCCGAGGATAGCGGATAGGGCTTTGTGATTGTGCTCACGTTCACAACCGGGGTCCCACCGGCCTCGAAACCGTGTCCGTGGTCCGGCCGTGGATAGAGTGCGCCTCGTGCCGAGCCGCCCGGCGAGGCCCGGTGGGCGGCGAGACCTGGAGGTTGGAACATGGAGATCGGTCCGCTGACGACACGGGCGGTGCTGACTGTGGAAGCCGACGACAGCCTGCGCGAGGCCGCGGTGTCGATGATGGAGCGGAGCGTGGGCTCCGCCGTCGTCCTCAGTGCGGGCACACCGACGGGCCTTCTTACCGACCGCGACGCGCTGCGGGCCATCGCTCAGGCGCGTGAAGGGCAGGCGTTCACCGTCGGCGACTTCGTGTCCGGGAGGATGATGACGGCACCGCCGTCGACGGAGATCGTGGAAGCCGCGCAGATCATGAGGGAACGCGGGTTCCGCCATCTCATCGTTGTCGACGACGACGACGAACTGGTCGGCGTGTTCTCGATGCGCGACCTGGTGGTCGGCCTGCTGGAGGAACGGCGCCTCCTGGCCAAGGCCGTATCCCGCGAGACAGGCGGCTGCTGACGGTCCCAGCGGTTCTTGCCGCGCCGTTCGACGCCTGAGACGTCGTTCAGCGCGACAAGAACGAGGTGCTGCCCAGGATGGGCCTCTAGACCACGGTGCTGTTGGGGCGGATCACGAAGATGGTCTTGTTCCGCGCGTCGGCGCAGTCGATGACGGTCACCTTGTACTTCGGACCGGCGGGGACCCTGAACTTCGCCGACATCGGCGCATCAGAGCAGTTGAACGTAAGGCCGGCACTGGACTGGCCCGTGGCCGTGTTCCTGACCATGACGGAGCGCAACCCGTCGGGGTCGCTGACGGTGCACACGTTCATGAGCGTCCCCGCCTTGTTCGTGTTGGTGGTGCAGCTCAGCGACGTCGATGTGTCGGCGCCGCACACGGACTGGCCGATGAACACGTCACCCACGGCGTTGGGGCCGAGGAGCTTCATGTGCACGGCGTTCACCGTGAGCGAATCGGCGGTGAGGATCTGCTCGTTGAACACGATGTCGAACTTGTCGCCCACGCTGTCGACGATGCCCGTGAACGCGGTGTTGGGGGCCGGGTTGCCCGGCACCACTACCGAGGTCGTGTCGGAGGTCTGGACCACGCCGTTCACGATCTGCGACGAGCCGCTGAAGCCCGACGGGGTCTGGGTGCAGGTGCTGCTCGCCTTATCGGCGGTGAAGGGACCTGGGCCGATGTTCGCGGCCGATGCCGAACTGGTCACGATTCCCGTGCCGGTCGACCCCTCGGTGCTGGCTGTCAGTGGACCGGTCTCGAGGATGACGGCGGGCCCGCCTCCGAGGAACGCCGACGGGGCAGTGTCGCTCACGACACCACCGCCGGGAGGCAGGGTCACGAGCGGGGTCGGCGGCAGGACGAAGTGGGCGCCGAAGGGGACGATGGTGACGTCGCCGCTCGCGCCGAAGGCACTTCCGGCGACCGTGCCGCCCAACCCGGCGCCCGCCGGCGCCGACAGGCCCACCGTCGCCGCCGCCACCGCCGACATGACGGCGAGAAGAACCCGCCCGTGCTTCCTACCGTCGTGCAGCGTTTCCCCAGCCATGGCTGTACCCCTTTCGACGCTGTCTTCCGCCTATCCGTGTCCACGCCAGGCGCGGATTCTCTCCTGAGTCTGCCAGGTTGGGCAGCTTCCGACAACAGGCTCAGATGCCCAGGAGCTTGGCCTTGGCCGCGGCGAACGGTGAACCTAGCCGATGGGTTCCGCGGCCGACCGGGGCAGACGAGTCGCCCGCCAACGCCGGCGGACCCGGTCCACAGTGTGGAGCGGGAGTCGGAGGAGTTCCCGCCCGCGCGCTGGAGGACCGAGCGGCCCTCTGAGCGGGGTGCTGGGGACCACCGGCGTCACCTTAGGAGGTCAGTCCCTCCGCTTCTTCGCGTGCCTGCCGCCCCCGAACAAGGAGGCGAGGTCCACGACGAACCCGATGCCCACGATCACCCAGCCGAGCTCGCTCACGCCGGACACCGGGTGGTAGGCGAGGGCGTACAGGGCCGTCGTCCACGGAAGGAAGACGAAGCCGGCCAGTCCCACCCATCCCGACTCGAACGCGATGGTGAGCCGCTCGGTGAACAGATACAGGAGCACCACGACGAACCGCGGCGAGAGGAGGGCGGCGAGCACGATCAGACAACCCATGGCGGCTCCAGGCTCTTTCGGCGGGGCGTCACGAGGATAGGCAGCACTTCTTGCGGCGGGTCCGTACCCACCGCTAGAACAGCGTCCTTGGCGTCCCGGATCGAGCAATACGCGCTGATCGGTGACACGCACACCGCGGCCCTGGTCGCCGACGACGGCTCGGTCGACTGGCTGTGCGTCCCCCGGTTCGACTCGCCGGCCGTGTTCGCCGCCCTGCTCGGCAGCGACGACCACGGGCGATGGCTGATCGGCCCGGCCTCCGGCGGGCGAGCCGCCCGTCGCCGCTACCGCGACGGCACCCTGGTGCTCGAGACCGAGTTCGAGACCGACGAGGGCGCGGTGCGGGTCACCGACTGCATGCCCATCCGGGGCAAGACCGTCGACCTCGTGCGCATCGTCGAGGGCCTGCGCGGGCGGGTGCGGATGCGGACCGAACTGGTGGCCGCGTTCGACTACGGGTCGATCGTGCCCTGGGTGCGAGACGTCGACGGCGGCGTCGTCGCCATCGCCGGCCCCGATGCCCTGGTGCTCCATACCCCGGTCGACCTCGACGTCCGGGATCGCCGGACGGTCGGCGAGTTCGAGGTGGGCGCCGGCGAGCACGTCCCGTTCCGACTGGTGTGGTACCCGTCGCACCAGGCCACCCCGGGGCCCGCGGACTGTGCACGCGTTGTCGCCACGACCACCGCCTGGTGGATGGACTGGTCGTCGCGCAGCACCTACGCGGGGGAATGGCAGGACCAGGTCCAGCGGTCGCTCATCACCCTGAAGGCCCTCACCTACGCCCCCACGGGAGGCATCGTCGCCGCCCCCACGACCTCGTTGCCGGAGTGGCCGGGAAGCGTCCGGAACTGGGACTACCGGTTCTGCTGGGTGCGCGACGCCTCGTTGTCGCTCCTCGCCCTCATGGGCGCCGGCTACGTCAAGGAGGCCGCGGCCTGGCGCGACTGGCTGCTGCGGGCCGTCGCCGGCGAACCGGCCAAGCTTCAGATCATGTACGGCCTCGGCGGTGAGCGCCGCCTCTCGGAATGGGAGGCGGACTGGCTCCCCGGCTACGAGGCCTCGCGACCGGTGCGCATCGGCAACGCCGCCTCGGAGCAGTTCCAGCTCGACGTCTACGGCGAGCTGATCGACACCCTGTTCCTCGGGTACCAGACCAACGTGCCGCAGGCCGGACCGGAGGGCCCCGCCCGGGGCTTCTCCCAGACGATCATGCTGTTCCTCGAGGAGGCGTGGCGACAGCCCGACGACGGCATCTGGGAGGTGCGGGGCCCGCGGCAGCACTTCACCCACTCGAAGGTCATGGCATGGGTAGCGTTCGACCGCGCCGTGCGGTTCATCGAGGAGTACGGCTCCGCCGGGCCCCTCGAGAGGTTCCGCGCCGTGCGCGACGAGATCCATGCCGACGTCTGCGCCCACGCCTGGAACGAGTCCAAGCAGGCCTTCGCCCAGGCGTACGGCTCCGACGAGCTCGACGCCGCAGTGCTGATGATGCCCTCGGTCGGCTTCCTGCCCGCGCACGACCCGCGGGTCGTCGCCACCGTCGCCGCCGTCCAGCGCGAGCTCACGACCGACGGGTTCGTCTCCCGCTACACGACCGAGACCACCTCCGACGGACTGCCGCCGGGCGAGGGCGCATTCCTCCCGTGCTCGTTCTGGCTGGCCGACAACCTGGCCCTCATGGGTCGGGTGGACGAGGCCCGCGCCCTGTTCGAGCGGCTCATCGGCCTGACCAACGACGTCGGGCTCCTCGCCGAGGAGTACGACCCCGTCGGCCGGCGCCAGCTCGGGAACTTCCCGCAGGCCTTCACCCACCTGGCCCTGGTAGGCACCGCGTTGAACCTCACGGGAGCCCAGGCGGCTCCCGCCACCCTCCGGGCGCGTCCGGCCTGACCCGATTCCGAGAACCGGTCCACCCGTCGCCGGTACCGGG
Organism: Acidimicrobiales bacterium; assembly: GCA_051004925.1. Lineage (GTDB taxonomy): Bacteria > Actinomycetota > Acidimicrobiia > Acidimicrobiales > AC-14 > DATAQC01. The sequence goes on from JBPCJV010000226.1 coordinate 11,152, forward strand.
TAGGCAGGATGACGGGCGTGACGGGTACTTCCAGGACCGGGTCGCCGCGTACCCCGCGCGCCGCCGACGAGATCGCCCGGTTCGAACAGGCGATGCAGTTCCCGCTGGTCCTGGCCGCGGTGCTGCCCATCCTGCTGTGGCTGGGCGGCCGGAGCTCGTACCTGGCCGGCGGGATGCTCCTCGGCTCATGGATCGTGTTCGTCATCGACTTCGTCGTCCACATCCGACTGATCGAGCGCTACGTCCACACCTGGCGGGGGCGTTTCGACCTGGGCATCGTCGTGCTCACCGGGCCGTGGAGCTTCCTCCCCGCGTTGTCCGATTCGGGGTTCCTGGTCGTGGTCCGGCTGGCGCGCGTCGCCCGGGTTGTCTTGGTCACCAAGCACGCCCGCCGGCTCATCGAGCAGCTCGGTCGGGCGTTCGTCGTGGGGGTGGCGATCGTGTTCGTGTGCTCCGACATCGCCTACCACGCCGAACGGGCGACCAACGCCGAGTTCGGCAGCTACACCGACAGCCTCTGGTGGGCGATCGTCACCATCTGCACCGTCGGCTACGGCGACATCACGCCCCAGACGGCCACCGGCCGGTGGGCCGGCGTCGTGCTCATGATCACCGGCATCGGCATCATCGGCGCCCTGGCCGGCAGCCTGGCCAGCTTCCTGCGCCTGGCCCCCACGCCGCCGCCCGCCGCCGCGTCCAGCACCGCCGCCGCGCCTCCCCACCTGGTGGGCGGCGACCTGACGCCGGAGGCCATCGCCGACCTGCGTTCCCACCTCGGCGCCCTCGACGCCCGTCTCGAACTACTGCAGGAGAAGACCGGACCACCCGACCCACCCTCCTCCCGGTCTGAACCGTAAGATCGCCCTCGCAGAGCGCGCCCGGTACCGGGCGCCGATGACGGGAAGGCCGACGCCGATGGGCTCAGACAAGGACGTGTTCCTGTACCTCGGGACCTACCCGAGCGACGACGAGGCGCGCCTCGACTACGAGGTGCTGCGGGAGCTTCACGCCGAGGGCGTGGTCGGCACCTACGACGCCGCCATCGTCA
>JBPCJV010000227.1:0-6544 GCA_051004925.1 Acidimicrobiales bacterium
CGGGCCCTCGGCCCAGCCCCTCGGCCGGGTCGTGGTGGGCAGGGGCAACGACGCCGGCGACGGCACCGAGGGAGTGGTGAGCGGCCACGTCGTCGGTACCTACCTCCACGGCCCGGCGCTGGCCCGCAACCCGGCTCTCGCCGACCTCCTGCTGTCATGGGTGGTGGGGCCGCTCCACCCGCTGGACGACGCCGAGGTCGACGCCCTGCGGGCCGAGCGCATCGCCACCGCCCGCCGTTCGCACCCGTTGGCCGACCGGGGCCTCAACTGGCGAGGCCGCTAGCCGGACCGGGGGCCGGCGCTCTCCCGCACCACGTAGCCGGCCCGGCGGCGGCCGGCGTCAGGCCGGCGGCTCGCTGTCGTCGTCGCCTTCCCGGCCGGACCAGCCCAGACCCTTGGTGGCGAAGGTGGTTCCCACCTCGCCCGGGTCGTTCTCGTCCCGCTCGTACTCCTTGTCCGGTACGGGTGCCGCTCCCGGCGTCTCCGGCATGACTGCCTCCATTTCGCTTGGACAATGGCCAAGGGCGTCGACGCGACGCCTCGTGGCCTCGGCTGGTGCCGCTCAGTGCTTCTGCTCTACCCGCTCGTCCCGCACTTCTCACCGGAGGTGGTGCTCGGGGAACAGGCGCGGTCAGGCGCCGAAACGGCCCCGGTGCTCTTCGCGTTCAGGATCGAGCACCGGGGGAGGAGTCCGACAGCGAGTCGGCCGACGAAGCCCCACGGCCGAGCTGGGAAGGCACTCCGGGGAGCTGACGGCCACGGAGCCGGTGACGCGCGCCAGTGGCCGCCAAGGGTCCACCTCCGTGGCGGGCTATGCGAGGCTGCCGACACCACAACCCTGGAGGCGGCACTCGATGTACATCGAAAAGCGTTGGATCGTCCCGGCCACTCTCAGCCTGTTGCTCCTGAGCGCGCTGTTCGCGGCGCTCGTCCTGTTGCTGGGAACGAGGTTCTCCCAGGCGTCCGGCAACCTCGGCCCGACCGAGTTGGCGAGCGCCGGGCCCAGATCATTGGTTCCCGACCCGTCGTGCGCCACCCCGGTGACCGCCCTCGCGGCGACAACTCCTGAGGTCGTCCCTGCGGCCCCGGCTGCGCCTCAGAGCGGAGGGTTCTCCAGCAGGCAGGCCCCCGAGGAGGTCGTCCACATCAACACGGCCGGGTCGGATCGCACGCAGATCAACACCAGGGGCTTCGGCGACATCGGCATGCAGTTCCAGGACGTCAACATCAACGCGCCGATTACCAACGTCCACATCTCCAACGAGGGCAACAACAACTCGAACAACGTCGTCATCGGCGACCACGATTCGGTCGTCTCCAACCAGGAGGACCTGGAATCGAACCGGTCCGACGCGCCCGAGCAGCCCACCGCGGTGTCGACCGATACGACGACCCCGCCGCCGGCTGACGCGGCGCCGACCGCCAACTCGTCGTCGGGCCGCGAGCCGGAGCACGTGACCGCCACAGCTGCGGCGACGTTGCCCGCGGCCTGACCCGGCGGTACTCGGTTCCCAGGACTTATGACTTCACTTTACGTCGTCGTGTGAATTCGGCCTCGAGTTCCAACAGGCGGTAGGCATTCTCGCAGGCGGCGTCTACAACCGCTTGTCCCGCCAACGTCTGGAGGACCCCGTAGACCTCGAAGAACTCGAGATGAGCCTGCTTCACGGCAGCTCGGCTGGCATCGGTCTGCGGCGACTGACCGGACGACCAACAGGCGTCCAGAAGGGCCTGGGAGTTGGCGAGGAACCCGGCACAGATATGGCTGAGGCTGTCGCGGAACGAGGACTCGTGGGCCCCAGCTCGTGCCTCCCGAGCGATCAGGATGCTGATGCCGCCGGCAATCATCCCGCCGATCAGTGACCCGGCGAGGCCGATCAGGGCAATCGCGTACGGGCTGACGGCGGCCATGGCTCCTCCGGACGATCCGGCCATCAGTCGAGGAGGGGGCCCAGGCGCTGCAGGAGGGCGTCGTGCTCGGCGCGGAGCTGTTCGAGGTCGCTCCGCAGGGAGGTGACGGCGGCCTCGAGGCCGTCGATGCGCTCGGAGCGCGCACTGCGCGTTGTCTCGGCCGAGGGCGCGCCGACGTCGGCCGGGATCTCCCCGCCCACAAGCTGCGCCCAGCGGGGCTCCTTCTGGCCCGGCGATCGTCCGAGGTGCACCACCAGGGGCTCCGGCCGATCGGCCATGCGGGCCAGGGCGGCGCCCATCTCGTCGGTGTGGGCGAAGGGATGCAGGCGCTCGGCGCGGGTGCGCAGTTCGGCGATCGTCTGCGGCCCCATCAGCATGAGCACGCCGAGCAGGGCCAGCTCGCCGTCGTCGAGGGCCCACGCGTCGCCCAGCACGTGGCGGTACTTGTCGGCCCGGTTCGACCGGCTGTACACGATCCTCACCAGTCCCTCGCCCCGCAGGTTCTCCAGGGCGTTGCCCACGGTGGCCTCGTTGAGGGTGACGACGGGCCAGCGGTTGGAGGTCTGGTTGCACGCGGAGAGGAGACCGTTCATGGTCAGGGGGTAGTTGTCGGGTGTGGTGCGCTCCTTTTCGATCAGGCAGCCGAGCACCCGCACCTGGACCGGCGTCATCTCCACCGGCCCAGCCTACGGCGCCCTCCACGAGGCCACCCTCGGGCACCGGTAGCGTCGCGACCCGTGAGTCCGGAGACCGTCGTCCAGCTCGAGGCCGTCGCCTTCGCCCTCGGTTGCGCCGCCCTGCTGTCGCTGGCTGCGGTCCTGCAGCACCGAGCCGCCGGCCGGGTCGCCACCCACAAGTCCATGCGACCGGCCCTGCTCATCGAACTCGTCCGGCGACCCATGTGGGTGGTCGGCGTGCTGTGCGACGTCGCCGCCTACGTGTTCCAGTTCCTCGCCCTGCGCCGCGGGTCGATCCTCCTCGTCCAGAGCGTGCTCGTCACCGGCCTCCTGTTCGCCATCCCCCTCGGGGCGGCGCTCTCCCACCGGCGCCCTTCTCAGTCCGACTTCGTCGGCACGGTCGGCGTGGTCGGCGGCCTGATCGTGTTCCTGGCCACCGCGGACCCGAGCCTGGGCCGCGACGACCCCGGCGGCCCCATGGGCTACGCCGTGCTCATGGCCCTGTTCGTCGCCGTCGTCGGCGCCCTGCTTCTGCTCGCGCCCCGCGAGCCGGGGAGGCGGCGGGCCATGCACCTGGGCGCGGCCTGCGGGGTGACGTTCGGGTTCAACGCCGCTCTCACCAAGGCGTCGGGCGAGATCCTCGAGCGCGACGGGCTCGGGCTCCTGCTGGCGTGGCAGGTGTGGGTGCTGGCGGGTACGGCGGCGTTCGGCTTCCTGCTGGTCCAGAGCGCGTTCCAGGCCGGCCCGTTGGAGTCGTCGCTGCCGGTGCTCACCATCTCCGACCCCCTGGCCAGCGCCGCCATCGGGCTCATCTTCCTGCAGGAGCACATCTCCACCGGCCCGGTCGAGGTGGTCCTGGAGATCTGCGGGTTCACCGCGATGGTCGCGGGCGTGTTCATCCTGGCCCGGTCCCCGCTGATCGCAGCCACCGCCTGCGATGCCGACGACCACACTCCCCCGGTAGAGCAGCGGGTCACGCCCGGCCTCGATGACTGAGTCGCCGCCTGGCCGGGCGTCGACCCTGCGCACCCTCACGGGCTGGACCATCGGGCCCTTCGGCCTCAAGGACGTGTTCACGGTGGTGAACCTCCTCAGCGGGGTCCTGGCCGTCTACTTCGCCCTCGACGGGTCCGCCCGCAACGCCGGGTACGCGGTGATCGGCGGCTTCCTGCTCGGCGATCTCTTCGACGGCGCCGTCGCCCGGGCCACCGGCACGGGCAACCGCTTCGGTGCCCAGTTCGACACCATCTCCGACCACTTCGTCCACGTGTTCGTGCCGGGACTGGTGATGTACACCGTGTACGACCAGGCCGGTCACGCCGGCTTGGGGGCCGTGGCGCTCGGCCTGCTGGTGACGGCGGCCAGCATCCGGCACGCCCTGTTCGCCGCCGTCCCCTTCGAGTTCGCCCGGTGCTTCTGCGGGCTCCCCCGCACCATCGTCGGATTCCTGGCCCTCTCGTTCCCGCTCTCCCGGCTCTTCACCCACGTCCCCGACCCGTACCTGGCCGGCACCATGCTGGTGGGTGCGCTGAGCATCCTGAGCATCGCCCCCGTGCCCTACACGACCCACCGGGGTGACCGGGCGATTCAGTGGTACGTGAAGCTGGCCATCGCCATCGCCCTGGTGACGGTCGTGGGGACGTTCGTGGTGGCGCGGAGCTACTTCTTCGACATCCTGTTCTTCTGGGTGCTCGTCTACGTCGTCTTCGCGTGGCTGCCGGTCTCGCCCGAGGAACGGCGGCTGTTCCGGGTCGAGTACCGCCGTTGGGCGGCCAAGGTGAAGGCGGCCTGATCGGCGGGCATTAGGAAAAGAACGACTCGGCGACGTCGCAGACCCGGTCGACGACGGCCTCCTGCATGCCCGAGTGCAGCGGCAACGACACGACCTCGGCGGCCACCCGGTCGGTGACGGCCAGGCTGCCCTGGCGGCAGGGCTTGAACAGGGTCATGGTGTGGGCGGGGGTCCAGTGGATGCCGGTGTCGACGCCGAGGGTTGCCATGTGATCGCGGAAGGCGTCCCGCAGACCGCCTCCCACACGGAGGTAGAAGAGGAACGGGTTGAGCTGGCTCACGTCGGCCACGGGCACCGACACGCCGTCGAGGTGGCCGAGGCGGGCGCTGTAGAGCTCGCAGGCCGCCTGCCGGCTCGACCGGATCCAGTCGAGCTTGTCGAGCTGGGCCAGGCCGATGGCGGCGTGGACGTTCGACAGGTGGTAGCGGAACCCGGGAGCGGTCGCGTCGTAGTTCCACAGGCGGGCGTTCTGGTAGGTGACCTCCACGGGCAGGGTGGAACCCAGCACCCGCATCTCCCTGCCCCGCGCCAGTTCCTCGTCGGTGCGCACGAGCACCACGCCGCCGTCGATGCACGAGATGGCCTTCACCGGGTCGAAGCTGAACATGCAGATGTCGGAGAAGCTGCCGACCATGGCCTTGCCGTCGGCGGCCCCGAAGGAGTGGGCGGCGTCGTGCACCACCCGCAGGCCGTGGGCCCGGGCGAGGGTGTCGAGGGCCTCGTGGTCGTAGAGGTGGCAGCCGTAGTCGATGGGGATGACGGCGCGGGTGCGCGGGCCGACCAGCTCGGCCGCCCTCTCCACGTCGATGCACAGCGTGGCGTCGACGATGTCGCACAGCACGGGCTCGGCGCCGACGGCGAGGATGGCCTGAAGGTCGGCCAGGTGGGTGAACGAGGGCACGATCACCTCGTCGCCCGGACCGACACCGGCCAGGAGGAGGCCGAGGTGGAGGGCGGCATAGCCGGTGCTCACCGCCAGGGCCCGCCGTGAGTCGGCGTCGACGGTCTTCTGCACCGCCAGCTCGAACTCCTCCACACAGCTGCCCATCCCCAACCAACCATGGCGGAGGGCCGAGGCCGCGGCCTCGACCTCCTCTTCCCCGATCAGCGGCCTGTAGATGGGGATCCGGTCCATTGCGCCTCCATGCTCAAGCACAGTTCGCAGGCTCTGATCTGCCGTGTTCATGATTGCCGTTTCTCCCTGGTAGGTCCTCGGTACCGACCCACCCCTGAACCGACGGACAGGACGTTCGGGTGGCCGCACTCCATTGACGCCCGGGGCCGGTGGCCCGTCGTCGACCCCAAGATTGTGGCAGAGGTGGGGCCGTGGGGGCCGTAACCAGGCCGCGATCGGCCCCTGACGTGGCCGCGCCGGGCACCCTCGGGGGCGACCGGCCAGGATGTCCGGGTGCCCAGCCAGGTCCGGCAACTGCTGCTCGGGCTCGACATCGGGTCGAGCCGGATCAAGGCCCTGCTCCTCGACGACAGGGGCCACGACGCCGGCGGCGCACGCGTGGGCACGCCCTTCGGCTGGGGTGGTGCGGCAACCGAGCTCAGCGTGGCCGACCTCGTCGGGGCCGTGGCCGAGACACTGTCCCGGGTGGGCCCGCCGCGCCGCCGGGTGGTGGCCGTCGGGATCACGGGAATGGCGGAGAGCGGCTCCCCCCTCGACACCCAGGGCCGTTCGCTGGCGCCCGTCATCGCCTGGCACGACCCCCGGGGCGCGGAGGTCGCCGACCGGCTGGTCGATCACTTCGGCGCGGATCTGGCCATGCACATCGGCCGGTCCGTGCGGCCGGTGTCGTCGGTCGCCAAGCTCGGGTGGCTGGTCGACCACGGGGTCGTCGGGACGGCCGGGTGGCTGGGCGTCCCCGAGTTGTGCCTCGACGCCCTCACCGGGAGCCGGGCCACCGAGTTCTCCCTCGCCGCCTGTTCGGGATGTTGGGACGTGACCGACCGGACATGGCTGGGGGAGGTGGCCGAGGTGGCCGGCTTCGACGCCGCCGTGCTCCCCCGCGTGCTGCCCGCGGGCCGGGTCATGGGCCGGGTCTCGGCCGCCGCCGCCTCCTGGTCCGGGCTCGAACCCGGGACCGCGGTGACCCTCGCCGGCCACGACCATCTCGTAGCTGCGGTGGGCGCCGGCGCCGCCCCCGGCGACCTGGTC
>JBPCJV010000228.1:0-4074 GCA_051004925.1 Acidimicrobiales bacterium
GGGCTTCGGATTCATCAGCCAGTCCGACGGCCAGGACGTATTCGTCCACTTCAGCGCCATCCAGACCTCGGGCTACCGCAGCCTCGAAGAGGGCCAGAACGTCGAGTTCGAGGTCCAGAAGGGCCCCAAGGGCCTCCAGGCCGCGAACGTCAAGCCCGTCCAGCAGTAGGCACCGGGCCGGTCCACGGTCTGGGCCGGCCTTTCCGCAAGTCCGGTCGGCTCGTGCCGGCCGGATTTGATCTTTCCGGGGTGAAGGCCAACGCTGCGCGCCGTGCGTCGCCGAACTCCTAGAGCAGACCGACCGCCCCTTCCCGCGGGCTTCGGCGTCATCTGGTCGACGGTCGCCATCGATCTGGTCGGGTTCGGGATCATCCTGCCCGTCCTGCCCCAGTACGCCGAGCGCTACGGGGCGTCTCCCGCCACCATCGGCGTGCTGTTCGCGTCGTTCTCGGTGGCCCAGCTGGTGTTCGCACCGGTCTGGGGGGCGGTCTCCGACCGCGTCGGGCGCAAGCCCGTCCTCATCGTCTCCCTCGCCGGCACCGCCGTCGGCAGTCTCGTGACCGGGCTCGCCGGGTCGCTGCCGCTCCTGTTCGCAGGGCGGCTGCTCGACGGCGCCTCGGGCGCCAGCGTCTCGGTGGCCCAGGCGTCGGCCGCCGACCTGGCCGGTCCCGGGGAACGGGCGCGCCTGTTCGGCCTTCTCGGCGCCGCCTTCGGCTTCGGCTTCGTGGCCGGCCCCGCCCTCGGCGCGCTGGCGTCGCTGGCCGATCCCCGCCTTCCCTTCTTCGTGGCCGCCGCCCTGGCCGGCGCCAACGCCCTCATCGCCGTGCGCCGGCTGCCGGAGACCAACCGCCGCCACGTCCGTGCCATGGGCCGTCCGAACGTGGTGCTGGCCGACGGCATCGGGGCCGAGGGGATCGGAGGCCTGGATCCCGGAGCCGCAGTCGCCGATCCCGTCGGCGGGCCCGGCCAGGTGCGGGTGACGCTGGTCCGCCTGGTGGTGGTGGCGTTCGGGTCGTTGGTGGCCTTCAGCGCCTTCGAGGCCACCTTCGCCCTGTTCGGCGAGCGCCGGCTGAGCTTCAGTCCCGCGTCGACGGGTGTGGTGTTCACGGTGATCGGACTCGTGCTGGTCGCCGTGGAGGGTGGACTGGTGCGTCCCACCGTGCGCCGCCTGGGTGAGACCGCCACGCTGCGTCTGGCTCTGGTGGTCAACGCCGTCGGCCTGCTCCTCCTCTCCGCCGTGCACTCATGGTGGCTGCTGGTGCCCGCACTGGCCGCCCTGGTGGTCGGCCAGGGGCTGGCCATGCCGTCGCTCACCGCGGCCACGGCCACCGTGGCCCCGGAGCACCGGCGGGGAGGGGCGCTGGGCATCCAGCAGTCGGCGGGCGGCCTGGCGCGCGTGCTGGGCCCGCTCCTCGGGGGCCTGGCCTTCGAGCACGTCGGCCTGCCCGCGCCCTACATTGCCGGCGCCGCGGTGATGCTCCTCTGCGCGGTCATCCTGACCTGACCCCATCGTTCTTGTCGCGTTCAACGACCTCTTGTGTCGTTGGGCGCGACAAGAACGGCTAGAAGACGATCACGGAGCGGGCGACCTCGCCGGCGGCCATGGCCCGCAAGGCCTCGTTGACGTCGTCGAGGCCGATGCGCCGCGACACGAGCTCCTCCAGCATGAGCCGCCCGTCGCGGTGGAGGTCGACCAGTCGGGCGACGTCGCGGTGGACGTCGGCCGAGCCGTACCAGCATCCCTTGATCGTCTTCTCGGCCACCACCAGGCCCACCATGGCCGGCACCGTGAACATCACGTCCATGGCGGGGATGCCCACCAGCACGGCCTGACCACCGCGCCGGGTCATGGCCACCACCTGGTCGATGGTGGGGCCCAGGCCGATGACCTCGAAGGCCACGTCTGCGCCCCGCTCCCCGCTGAGGCTCATAACCGCCGACACCGGGTCACCACGGCCGGCGTCCACGACATGGGTGGCGCCCAGGGTCTCGGCCAGGGCCAGTTTGGACGGGTTCATGTCCACGGCCACGATGACCGCGGCACCGGCGATCCGGGCGCCCTGGATGACGTTGAGGCCCACCCCGCCGCACCCGACCACGGCGACGACGTCGCCCTCGACGATCGTGGCGGTGTTGAGGGCGGCTCCCACCCCGGTGAGCACGCCACAGGCGAGCAGCGCCGCCAGGCTCGGGTCGAGGTCGGCGGGCACGGCGACTGCACCCGTGGCCGGGACCACGGTCTCGGTGGCGAAGGTGCCGCACGCCGTCATCTGGAACAGCTCCGCACCCCCGGAGCGCATCCGGGGGTGCCCGTCGAGGAGGCCACCCGAGAAGAGGACGGCGTCGGCCTCCTGGCACAGCTGCGGCTGGCCGCGGCCGCAGTAGTAGCAGCGCCCGCACTGGGGTACCCAGGAGACGACCACGTGATCGCCGACGGCCAGGTCGGTGACGCCGGGGCCGACCTCGGTGACCACGCCGGCGCCCTCGTGGCCGAGCACGGCGGGAAGCGGGATGGGCAGGATGCCGTCGCGCATGGAGAGGTCGGAATGGCAGACGCCCGAGGCGGCCAGCGCCAGCTTGACCTCGCCGGCATGGGGGGCCTCGACCTCCACGTCGTCGCGCAGCTCCAGCGGCTGGGTGAGGGCGGTGAGCACCGCAGCCCGGGACACGGCGCACGTTCTACATCAACGCCGGTCGGCGAAGACCGGTGCCGGCCGCCCCGCCCGAAGTGTCTCAGTGGCCGCTGGGCTCGCCCCGGTCCTCGCGCTCGGCCGCCCGCACCCCGTAGCCGACGATTATCGCGGGCAGGAGCACCACCGACCCGGCGGCCAGGGCCACGATGACGACGGTGACCATGCCCGGCGTGAACCCGCGGGCGGCACCGACCACGAAGGCCACCATGGCGGCGAGCAGTAGGGTGTAGCCGATGCGCGATCCGCGCCGGGCCAGCCGGTCCATGCAGAGCCGTCGGGCCAGGACGGGGTCGTCGTCGGCGGCGCTCACGATCTGACGGTCTGACTCTCGCTGATCATCGGTCGGCGTCCGGCTCACCAGGAGGCCCAGCCCCGCTCGGACAGCAGTCGGGCCAGGCGTCGTTCGAGCGACGCTAGTGAGAAGTGGCGCCGGGCGATGGCCAGGTTGGCGTCGAGCAGGGCAGGGTCGGGGGCGTCGAGCCAGGCGTCGAGGAGGCCGGGTTCGTCGGCCGGGAACCACCGGAACCCCCAGGCGGCGATCTCGCGCGCCACCGGATAGCGGCCGATGGCCAGCGGGCGCCGGTGGACAGCCGACTCGATCGTGGGGTTGCCGAAGCCCTCCCAGGTGGAGGGCAGCGCTACCGCGTCGGCGGCGGCGTAGGCGTCGGCCATGGTGAGCCCGGCGGGAAGGCCGTGGACCACCGGTCCGGGTGCGGCGGCGAGGAGGCGGCCGAGCTCGGGGCCGTAGCCCTCCTCGGCCGGGCCCACGAGCCAGTAGGTGGCGCCCAGGCCACGGGCCAGGGGGAGCGCGGCGGGCACGTTCTTGCGGGCGATCGCCCGGGTGGGGTGCACGAGAAGCCGTTCGTGGGCACCCACACCGAGGGCCTCCCGGGTCGCGGCGCGGTCGCCGGGCGCGGCGTCGACGTCGAAGCAATTGGGGACGACGTGGGCGGCCACGCCACGGGTGGCCAGCTCGGCCCGGCTGCGGTGGTTGACGGACACGTGGAGCCAGGCGGGATCGTCGGGCGGGAAGCCGGCGACGTCGGTGAACGGGGGCCGCTGCCAGGCCAGGTCGTGGTGGTGCAGGAGCGCGGGACGGTTCCGCAGGGCCGCGGCCAGGGCTCCCGCCCCGGCCTGGTTCAACGGCAGTGAGCACAGGTTCTCGACCACCACGAGGTCGGCGTCGGCCAGGACATCGTCCAGCGCCGTGGGGGACGGTGGCGCGGGGGCAGCCATGGCCAGGCCGGACAGCAGGCGATCGGCCTGGCCGGCGCCAGCCACGGTGAACCCCAAGAACCCGAACGCCTCGAAGGCCCGCCCCCACTTGGCCGCCCCGACCGAAGCCCCGTCGGCGCAACCCAAGCGGAAGGAGGCCACAGCG
>JBPCJV010000229.1:0-3615 GCA_051004925.1 Acidimicrobiales bacterium
GTCGGGCACCACGTAGTCGCGGCCCGTGGCCGCGGCTCGGGCCCGGGCCGTGCGCAGGAGGCCCAGGGCGGCACGGGGGCTCACCCCCAGCGCCAGCTCCGAACGCCGCCGGGTGGCCTCGGCCAGATCGACGATGTAGCCCTTCAGGCTCTGGGCCACGTGGATGGCCTGGGCCATGGCGACCATGGAATCGACGTCGGCGGCCCGGGCCACCGGTGACAGGCGGTCGAGGGCGGGCTCGGCCGCGCCGTGGGTGTCGAGGATGGCCAGCTCGGACGCGCGGGCGGGGTAGCCGATGCGGATGCGCATGAGGAAGCGGTCTAGCTGGCTCTCGGGGAGCGGGAACGTGCCCTCGTGCTCGATGGGGTTCTGGGTGGCGATGACCATGAACGGCTGGGGCAGGCGGTAGGTCGTGTTGTCGGCCGTGACCTGGCGCTCCTCCATGGCTTCGAGCAGCGCCGACTGGGTCTTGGGCGAGGCCCGGTTGATCTCGTCGGCCAGGACCACGTTGGCGAAGATCCCGCCGGGGCGGAACTCGAAGGCGCCCGTCCCGCGGTTGTACACGGTGACGCCGGTGACGTCGGAGGGCAGCAGGTCGGGCGTGAACTGGATCCGGCCCCACGAGCACTCGATGCTGGCGGCCAGGGCCTTGGCCAGGGTGGTCTTGCCCACGCCCGGGACGTCCTCGATGAGGAGGTGACCCTCGGCGACCAGGCAGACGAGGGCCAGGCGCACGGCTTCGTCCTTGCCCTGGATGATCGTGGCCACGTTGGCGACGATGGCCTCGAAGCCCTGCGAGAAGGACTCAGCGGCACTGGTGGCGACACGGGACCTGGACACTGCTCGGGTTGAGCCTCCTCGACCACGCCACGGTGGCTGTCGGTGTCGCGACGTTCTTCGTCGGTTCTCGGTGTGCTGCCCCTCGTCCCGACCCACCGAAAGCGTACTGCGGTGGTCGCGCGTCGCCGTGGCGCCCGGATCCCACGTACCGTGCGCACATCGAGGTGGCGCTGGCGATCGACGTGGGAGGCACCAAGGTGGCCGCCGCCCTGGTGACGGCCGAGGGTGAGGTCGTGTCCCGGGCCGCGGCACCGACGCCCCGTACCGACGACCCCGAGGAGGTCATGGGCCAGATCCTGTCCATGGCCGACGAGGTGGGGGAAGGGGACACGCCGGCCGGCGACCGCCCCGAGGTGGTCGTGTGCGGCGTGGGTTGTGGCGGCCCCATGAGCGCCGGGGGCGAGGAGGTGTCCCCGCTGAACATCCCCTCGATGCGGCGTTACCCGCTGCGCGCCCGGCTGGCGGAGCACACGGGCGTGCGCACCTTCGTCGACAACGACGCCAAGGCCTTGGCCCTCGGTGAGGGGTGGCGGGGGGCGGCCGCCGGCTGCGACGACTTCCTGGCCATGTTGGTCTCCACCGGGGTCGGCGGAGGCATCGTGCTCGACGGCCGGCTCCTCGACGGCGGCGCCGGCAATGCCGGCCACATCGGTCACGTGATCGTCGAGCCGGCCGGACGCAGGTGTCGGTGCGGCGCCCGTGGTTGTCTGGAGGCGGAGGCGTCGGGCACGGCCATCGCCGACATCACCGGCCGGCCTGCGGCGGAGGCCGGCGACGCGGTGGTCGACCGTACCGGGGCGCTGGTGGGCCGGGCGGTGGCATCGGTGGCCAACCTCCTCGACCTGCGGCTGGCCGTGGTGGCCGGATCGGTGGCCCTCGGGTTCGGCGACCGCTTCTTCGCCGCCGCTCAGGCCGAGGTCGACGGTCTGGCCCGTCTCGACTTCTCCAGCGGGGCCCGCATCGTGCCCGCCGGGCTCGGCCCCCTGGGGCCCCTGGTGGGTGCGGCCGCCGTCGGCTGGCGGGGCCTGCCGTGAGCCTCGTCGGGTCCTGTCACGTGGCGGTCCGGCCGTGAGCGGCCGGGAGTGGCCTGCGGTGGCTGCGGCGATCGCCGTTCGCCCCCGCCTGTGGTTGACCGCGCTGGACCAGGTCCGCCGTCTGGCCCCATCAGGATGGTGGCGCCGATGGCCCCCGGTGCCGACACCGGACCCGGCCTGGCTGCGGTTCCGAGCCCGCACCGCGTACGGCGATGCCGACCATCCCGTCGAGCCGGCCGATGTGGTGGCGTGGCTGGAATGGTGCCGGGACCACGGGTGACGCCCGCCGCGTTGGCTGCCCTGTCATCCGTGTTGGCGACCGCGGCGCGCTACCCTCGACCGATGGTCGAGCCGCCAGCACGGGCTGAGACGGGACGCCGCCGTGGGCGGCGGTCGCCGGCCGCGGTGTCGTCGGCGGAGTCCGGAGCGGGACCGAGACCCTGATGTCGAAGGCCCTGGTGCTCAATGCGACCTTCGAGCCGCTGTGTGTCGTGTCGGCGCGTCGGGCTCTGGTGCTGGTGCTGCGGCAGAAGGCCGAGCTCCTGCACGCCACCGACCACGAGTTCCGCTCCGAGCATGCTGCCCTGCCGGAGCCGTCGGTGATCCGCCTCACCTACTTCGTGAAGGTGCCCTTCCGGGCCCGGGCCGCGCTGAACCGCCGCGCCGTCTTCGCCCGCGACGACCACCGCTGCCAGTACTGCGGCAAGGCGGCCGAGAACATCGACCACGTCATCCCCCGAAGCCGCGGCGGCTCCCACAGCTGGGAGAACGTGGTGGCCGCGTGCCGTCCGTGCAACACCCGGAAGGAGGACCGCCTGGTCCACGAGTCCGGGCTCAAGTTGCGGCGCCGGCCGGTGGCGCCCCAGGAGCTCACCTGGATCGTGGTGGCCGTCGGCACCGTGCACCCGCACTGGGAGCCGTACCTCCGCTCCGGCGCGGCACTGTCGGCCTGACCGCCGGGCGCTGGACCGTCGAGCGGGGGCGGGGGCCGGCTGCGCTCGCGCACGGCGAGAACTGGCCGGCCGTCGCCACCCCGTCGGTCCGGCTGGTGGAGGCCGACGGTCCCGCTCTGGTGCTGGGCAGCACCCAGCGCCCGGAGATCGCCGACGTGCGCGCGGCCGACGCAGCCGGGGTGGTCGTGGTCCGTCGCCGCAGCGGTGGGGGGGCTGTGCTCGTCGGCACCGCCGACGTGGTGTGGGCCGACGTGTTCGTCCCCGCCGGCGACCTCCTGTGGGAGCGCGACGTGAGCCGGGCCACCCACTGGTTGGGTGCGGCCTGGACCGACGCCCTCGCCGGCCTCGGCGCCGCCACCACCTGGCACGACGGTGCCCTCGTCGCCGGGCCCTGGTCGGATCTGGTGTGCTTCGCCGGAATGGGACCGGGAGAGGTGCGGTCGGACCGGGCCAAGATGGTGGGCATCAGCCAACGACGTACCCGCGACGGTGCCCTCTTCCAGTGCGCGGCCTTGCTGGCATGGGACCCGGCGCCCACGCTGGGGTTGCTGGCCCTGAGCACCGGGGAGAGGCGCCAGGCGGCCCACGACCTGGCGGGCGTGGCCGCCGGGATCGGCTACACGGTCACCGCGGCTGCCCTGCAGGACGTCTTCGTCGCTAGCGTCGCCACTCGATGACTCCCTCCCACTCGTTCTGGTGGGGGGAACGAGACCGGGAAAAAAAAAAGTCTGGCCACCAAAAAGACCCCAACCCAGGGACGCCCCCCCCAACCAAAGGACCGTTTGGGC